>JBFWRA010000594.1:0-4125 GCA_050249155.1 Isosphaeraceae bacterium
CTGATCGCCGAGCGAAGTCGTCCATTGAGCCGACGCCAGGAGGGTCAACCCTGGACAGTTCCCCGCCCTCCCCTTTATGGTGGTCACTGCGCGAGGCTCGACGGTGAAGGAACGCGCCGAAACCGGAGAGAAGCGGTCGGACGGCGGAAATGGGCCGGAGAGTCCTCTCGGGCGCATGGGGAAGGGCCGCGACGACGCTGGCCCGGGGCGGACCAGCGGGTGGGGAGACCTGGCAGATGGCGGGACGTCGCCTCTTGTTGGTTGAAGATAGTTCCACGATGCGCCGGATGATCTCGACGCTCCTGACCGAGGAGGGGTACGAGGTCAAGGTGGCCGTCGACGGCAATGACGGTCTGGTCAAGGCGCGAGAGGAGCCGGTCCCCGAATTGATCCTCAGCGACTTCGAGATGCCCGAGCTGGACGGCGCGGGCTTGTGCCGGGCGATCAAGGCCGATCCCGAACTGCGCACGACCCCGGTTCTCATGCTGACCACCCTGGGAGAGACCAAGAGCAAGGTCACCGGACTGGACGCGGGAGCCGACGACTACATTCAGAAGCCGAAGAGCCCCGACGAGATCCAGGAGCTTTTCGCCCGCATCCGGGCGCAACTCCGGATCGCGGACATCCGCGCCGAACTGGCCGAGCGGAACCGCCTGCTTGAAGCCGCGCAAAAGAAGTTGAACTTCGAGCTGGACCTGGCGCGCAAGGTTCAGTTCGCGCTGATGCCGCGTCCCCCCAAACCGCGAGGCGTCCTGCGGGTCGCGGTGCGCTACACGCCGGCCAATCAACTCGGCGGCGACGTTTACGACTTTTACCGGCTCGACAACAACCGACTGGGAATCCTGGTGGCCGACGTCTCCGGCCACGGGGTGAACTCCGCGATGCTCTCGGGCATGGTCAAGGCGCTGTCGGCCCCATTGTCCGTCGCCGTGCTCGAACCGGGGGAGCTTCTGGCGGGGCTTGACGTCGCCGGCGAACAACTCTTTCCCGAAGGCTACTTCTGCACGGGGTTCTATTTGATCGCCGACGAGGAGACCGGCTTGCTCCGCTACGCGGGAGTCGGACACCCTCCCGCGATCGTGGTCGGCCCCAACGGCCCGAGGACGCTCCAGTCCAACCCCGGAATGCTGGGGATCGGAATGGTCGACGGGACCGCGGCGGAGTCCGACCGGCTGGGTCCTGGCGAATCGCTGATCATCTACACCGACGGCCTGCCCGACGCGATGGACCCCAGCGACGTCCTCTTCGGCGAGGATCGCTTGACGACGGTCCTTCAGTCGCACCACGGGTCGGACCCCGAGGAGATCCTCAACGAGGTGGACCGGGCCTTGAACGAGCATACCTCGCCCGGCCGACCGGCCGACGACATCAACATCATCGTGCTTCAGTACCCTGAGAAGGGTTGAGCCCGGCCCAGCGACGTCAGGCGTTCCACGACATGCCGCCGGAATCTTCCGACCGATCGATTCTGAGCGTCTCCCTCCACGGGCCGATCACCCTGTACGAGTCGGTGGAGGTCCGCGAGATTTTGCGCGCGGCCCTCGCCGAGCGGAAGGACCTGCGAGTCGACCTCGACGCCTCGGGCCCGTGGGACCTGGCGGGACTCCAGCTCCTGGTCTCGCTGGTCAACTCCTGCGAGAAGGCGGGGCGGTCGGTTCGCCTGGTGAACGTCCCGGGAGTCTGTCGCGAGATCGCGGAGCGTTCCGGCCTGGGTGACTGGCTTGCCGGTTCGACCGATTCGTTCGGCTGAACCCGGCGCGACGTCGCGACGAGTGATGTTCCGTTCGCGACAAAACGGGTATGATGAAAGAAAGCGTCTGACGCGACCCGAGGGGTTCCCCCGATTGATCCCCGACCCTCGGCGCACCGGTCCTTGATCGCTCCGATCAAGCCTCTTCCAGATCCGCTCACGACACGACACGAAACGGGTCGCCCCGTTCCGGATCGAACGCCAGGATGGTCGCCCAGGGTCCGCCCGTTCGGATCATTTCACCGTAAACCCCCTCGCGTTCCGCGTGCGCGGAACCGACGACGATCGGAAAACCTCGCCAGGGCCAGGCCCTGGCGATCGACCCCAGAAGGGCCCCGAGCCCGCCGCCGGGCCCGCCTCCCTCGGCAAGTTGGACGCCTGGGAGCCAACCCTCAACGCCTCTGTGATGGTCGCGCCGCGGCGACCGGAGACCGTGCCAGTCATGGGCAAAACGATCATCCACGCCGACGACAGTCCGTCGGTCCGACACTGGGTGGCCGAGCAGTTGGACGAACTCGGAGTGAAGGTCGTCTCGGTCGCCGACGGCGACACCGCCTTGCAAGTCATTCAGGAGACGCCGTGCGACCTCCTGTTGACCGACCTGGAGATGCCCCGACTCGACGGTCTGTCACTCACCGCGGCGGTCCGTGAACTCCCGGCGCATCGCTTCCTTCCCGTGCTGATCCTCTCGTCGCGCCACCCCACCGACTTCGCCCCCGAGCGTCGGCAAGGGGTCACCGGCTGGATCACCAAGCCGACCGACCCCGAACATCTTCGACGATGGGTCCGTCGACTCCTCCCGCGCTGAGGATTCCACATGCGCGGACTTTGGGGCGCGCGGTTCCGCTCCCTTGATCTCGCAACGTGCCGATCCACGGGGCATGATAGCTTGGCGAACTCTTTCGGGCCGCGACCGGGACGCTCTCACCCTCTTCTCATGGCAATCAACCGACTGACCTGCCATTTTATGAGAATCGACAGAATCCACAGAGACGCCACACTCTCCGCGCCCGGACGATGGCGTTGGTTGCAATCATCAATTAAGATGGGACTTGGGTCACGACGAAGCGATCTCGACCACTTCCCGAGCCGTTCACACGATGGTGAGAGGCAACCGCCCACGTCGACGAGAACACACCCCGCTTTGACAAGGAATCGAGGGCCTAAACCGTGGCCGGTGACGACCGCTTCCGCTTGATGTTCTTCGAGGAGGCGCGCGAGCTTCTGACCAGCCTGGAGGAAGGGCTGCTGGAGCTGGAGCGTAGTCAGGAGGACCGCGCGCACCTTGATCGCGTCTTTCGAGCCGTCCATAGCCTCAAAGGGGCCGCTGGGATGGTCGAGCTGACCGCGATCGCCGAGTTCGCGCACGGGATCGAGGCGGTGCTCGCCCGGGTTCGCGGAGGCGAGCTCGGCATCGACGCCGACCTGATCTCAACGCTCCTGAAAGCCCGGGACCAACTGGTCGCCATGGTCGAGTCCGTGGAGGCCAACGCGCCGATCGCCGCCTCGGCGGACCTGCAACGGCGCATCGACGCCCTGCTCCTGGACAATTCGACTCAAACCTCCGAACCATCGCCAACCGAGGAACCCCCACCCGTTTCCTGAGCGTTGACAGAACCCGCGGAGGCTCCAGACGCCGCGTTCCCGGACCCTGGCTTGGGTTGCGATCATCGATATAAGATGGGACCTGGGTCGGACGAGCGAGACCTCGACCACTTCCCGAGCCGTCCCCTCGATGGTGAGAGGCGACCGCCCCGGTCGTCGGAAACGTCCACCCCCTTTGACAAAGAATCGAGGGCCTGATCGTTGGCCGGTGACGACCGCTTCCGCTTGATGTTCTTCGAGGAAGCGCGCGAGCTTCTGATCAGCCTGGAGGAAGGGCTGCTGGAGCTGGAGCGTCGGCAAGAGGACCGCGCGCACCTTGATCGCGTCTTTCGGGCCGCCCATAGCCTCAAAGGGGCCGCGGCGATGGTCGGGCTGCCCCCGATCGCGGAGTTCACCCACGGAATCGAGGCGGTGCTCGACCGGGTCCGCGGGGGCACGCTGGGAATCGACCCGGACCTGATCTCGACCCTTCTGGAAGCCCGGGACCACCTGGCGGCCATGGTCGAGTCCGAGGCGGCCGACGCGCCGATCCCCGCGCCGGCGGACCTCAACAAGCGCATCGCCGCACTTCTGCGAGACGAGAAAACCCCGGCCGCCAAGCCGTCGCCCGCCGAGGAACCCGCCCCCGCCGCCAAACCCACCCCCGCTCCGACGCCGCCGACACCTCCCGAGGTTCCAGACACGAACCCCGCCAAGCCCAAGGGAAGGGCGCGAACCAAGAAGGCCAGCGACGGCGCGGCGGCCAAGGCCAAGCCCCGGGCGTCGCGCTC
>JBFWRA010000595.1:0-4121 GCA_050249155.1 Isosphaeraceae bacterium
CTGTCCGAGTCCAGGGCCCGATACGCCGCCAGGCGGTCCGAAGCCCAGGCCAGGGGCAGGGAGGATCTCGTCTCCGCCTATCAACGTCTCGGGCTCCTGACGGAGGTCTGGGAGTGCCTGCGCGACGGCTCCCCGGTCGCCGCGACCGAGGTCGCCCGCTTTTGTGAGGAGACCGCCAGCCGGCTTGACGCGGCCACCGAGGCCGAGGCCCGGGAGATCTCCCTTTGGGCGATCCGAGAGTCAGCCTCGCACTGGGGGGACTATCTCGGACTGATCGAACCCGCGGAAGTGGCTCCCGCCCCCGCGGGACCACCACGCGCCGGCACGGTCCCCCACGTCGAGAGCGATTCCAGCGCGGCGGACGACCTGGCCTCCATCGACGCGGCCACGCTTTTCAAGATGCTCACCGGGTCCAGCGCGCGGGCGTCGACACCCCCGGTCGAGCGCCGAGCGAAAGGGAAGTCGGCGATCAATCCCAGCGCGGCGTCCGCCTACCCCAGGCCGGCGACTCCGAAGCCCCAACCTCCGAAGCCCCAACCTCCGAAGGCCCGTCCCTCGGCTCCGACCTCGGCGACGGTTCCCCAGGGTCCTCCCCCGGCCGCGATTTCCCCGATGGGTCGGGACCCCGTTCCGGTTCTGGCGATTCCCGCGATCGACGCCGATCTGCGCGAGACGTTTCTCGCGGAGGCCACCGACCTGTTCGAGAGGATCGAAGGGCTCGTCCTCGGTCTGGGAAGATCGGGCGGCGACGCCGAGGGACTCCATGAGCTGGGACGCTGCCTCCACACGTTGAAGGGGGCCGCCGGCAGCGTCGATCTGACCCAGGTGGTCTTCCACCTCCACGAGGTCGAGGAGTCGATCGAGGCCGCCGGGGGCAAGGTCTCGGACGGACTGATCGATTCGTTGCACGCGAGCCTCCGATTCCTTGAGACCGTCTTTCAGGCGCTTCGCGGTGGCGGCGCCGCGCCCGTCGCGCCGGTTTCGGAACCCGCCAGGAAAAGCCCGCCTCCCGCCCCCGAATCGCCTCGCGCGCACGACCCCGAGCCCACGCCGCCGCCGCCGGTCGGGACGGCGGCGGCCGAAGCGAAAGCGTCCGTCGAATCCCCACCGAGGGATTCCGGTCCCGCGACTCCGAGCGAGGGTCCGGTTCGCGTGCCTGGCGAACGGATCGACGAATTGATGGATCTGGTCTCCGAGCTGATCACGCGACGGGGGCTCTGGGCGGCCCAGTCCGAGTCGATGAAGGAATTCGCCACGACCGCCAGGAACTGCCGGGTTCGGATCCTCGCCACGATCGACCGGATTCGCGATCTCCACCCGGAGGAGAACGACGGTCGTCCCCTGTCGACGCGTTCCCAGGGGAAGGATCGGGGGCCCGACCTTCATGGGCTGCTCCGCCGCCTCGCCGAACAGACCGACGACCTGGCGGTCCTGGCCGAGTCCGCGCAGGCGACGGCCAAGCCCCTGGCCGACAGCGGCGATCTTCTCGCTCGCCAGACGCTCCAGCTCTGGGACGTCCTCCAGGCGATCCGGATCGTCCCCGTGAAGGGGCTGTTTCAGCGGCTTTATCGGGTCGCGCACGACGCCGCTCGGTTCGAAGGGCGGCAGGTGGAGGTCGCGACCGTCGGCGAGGAGACCGGACTGGATCGCGCGGTGCAGGACAAGGCCTTCGAGCCGCTGCTGCATATCGTTCGGAACGCCGTCTGCCACGGGATCGAGTCTCCCGAGGAACGTCGCAAGGCGGGCAAGCCCCCCACCGGCAAGGTGACGTTGGAAGCCTCTCGGGCGGGAAACACGCTGGTCCTCACGGTCCGGGACGATGGCAAGGGGTTGGACTACGAGGCGATCGCGGCGAAAGGCCGCCGGCTCGGACTGATCGGTCCGGAGGACCACCCCGGGGTCGAACGACTCAACGCCCTGGTGTTTCAACCAGGGTTTTCGACCCGAGACTCGGCCAACGCGATGGCGGGCCGGGGGGTGGGAATGGACGTCGTCGCCCAGGAGGTCGCCCGGTTGCACGGGTCGGTCTCGTTGTCGTCGCGACGCGGGGAGGGCACGCGGTTGAGCATCGCCTTACCCGCCCGATTGGCCCTGGAGCAGGTGATGATCCTGAGAGTCCAGGGCCAGGCGTTCGCGCTGCCGATGGAGTTGATCGAGCGTGCCGAACCTTATCAACCGGAGGACGTGGTCGGGGAAGCCCCGATGGCCACGCTGAGAATTGGAAACGATACGGTCCCTCTGATCGGGGCCCGGCAGGTCCTGGGACTTCCCGCGGGGCCCTCGTCGTGTCCTATGGTCTTGTTAGTCCGGGCCGAGGGGGAACCTCTGGCGGTCGTCGTCGATGGAATCGAAGGGACTCGAGAACTGGTGATCAAGCCGTTGGCCACACTGCTGGCGGGTCATCCGATCGTCTCGGGCGTGGGTCACTCCGTCAGCGGGGAGGTCGTCTTCACGTTGAGTCCGGTCGGACTGGCGCGATGGCGACGCGAGGCGAGGACTTCCTCGGCCGCCGCGGGGGACGTCGCCGAGGAGGGGCTTTCGGCTCGACGGCACCCGATCCTCGTCGTGGACGATTCCTTGAGTGTGCGGACCGTCGCCGCCCGGCACCTTCGGGGGTTCGGGTACGAGGTGGAGGAGGCGTCCGATGGCCTGGAGGCGCTGGGCCGCTTGCGTTCCGGTACGTACAGCCTGGTGCTGACCGACCTGGAAATGCCTCGGATGGATGGGTTCGAGTTGATCGCCGAACTGGTCCGACTGGGGATCACCCCGGCCCTCCCGGTCCTCATGGCGAGCACGCGAAGCGATCCGGAGACACGACGCAAGGCCGTCACCCTGGGGGCTCGGGCGTTTCTTCCCAAGCCGATCGACCCGGAGGAACTCTCCGTCAAGGTTCGAGCGCTGGCCCTCGCGCCGGTGGAGCCAGCGGCCCGGCGCCCAACTCCACCGCGTGAGCCCGCGCGGCGGTCCGAGGTGACCAGGCCCGCGGTCTTGTGACTTGTTTCGACGGGAGGAAGGCCCACGCCATGCAGAGCCCGCTTATCCTTGTCATCGATGACAGCCCGACCATTCGGAAGATGGTCGAGTGCCACTTGTTGCAGGCCGGCTACCGGGTCGAGATGGCGACCGACGCCGATCAGGGAGTCGCGATGGCCGCCGAGCTGGGCCCCGACCTGATCCTGCTGGACCACCAGCTTCCTGGAACGACGGGTGAAGAGGTTTGCGCCCGGCTCCTCGAATTCGAGGAGACGGCGAGCGTCCCCGTGCTGATCAGCTCGGCCATGCGGAGCCGGGCGTTCGCCCGTTACGCGGACTTCAGCAACGTCATCGACCAGATCCCCAAGCCCTTCACTCCGGAACTGCTCAAGAGCGGCGTCGCCAACGCCCTGCAAACCGGAGCGCTGGTGATGCAAGCCCAGCGCACCGGCTGCACCATGCCGGAGTCGGTGACGCAGGAGATCGAGCCGGCGCTGAAGGCCGACTCATCGGTCTTTCCGTTCCGCTGCGTGTTCGACTTCCTGACCAACGCCCAGGTGGACGGCCGGGTCACCCTGGAACAGGGGCAAGACCGGACCCGATTCGCGCTGGGAGCCGGGCGCGTCCAGGCGGTCTATTCCGCCTCGCTGCCTCCGGATCGGTTGCTAAACCTCCTTCCGGCCGAACTGGCGGACCTCGCCCCGCTGCTCACCGTCACACTTGGCGAGCGCCAGGACGCCTCGACGTCGGGGCTGGTCAAGCTCCTGGAGCGGAGCCTTTCCGACCCGCGCCGGCTTCGGGCGTTGTTGCGGTTCCAGTCAGCCTGGTTGACCTACCGAGCCCTGACCGGCGGTCCCGGCTCGATCACCTTCGAGCCTGGGGCCGAACTTCCCCCCATGTTCCAGGCGTTCCCGCTGCAGACGAGCCTCCCCGCGCTGGCGGTCGAGGGGGTCAAACGTTGCGAGGGGAACGACCTTGAGTCGCTGGGCGGGGTTTACTTCGCGCGGAGGTCTCCCCGCGGAGGGAACGTCGATCGCGCCGGGCTGTCTCCCGCCGAGATCCGGATCCACACGATGCTTGACGGTGGCGATTCCCTGGCGAACGTCGCGGTGAAGGCGGGCCTGTGTCTCGCCGAGGTGGCGGCCGTC
>JBFWRA010000596.1:0-4118 GCA_050249155.1 Isosphaeraceae bacterium
GATCTGGCCCGGCGCGGGTCGTTCGCCAGCTGGCCGACAGCCTGATCGGCACCAAAGGGGTCGAGACCGGACGCCTGGTCCTGGCCGCCGCGCAGGCCATCCCGGCGCACGATCACCCACATCGTCACGATCACGATCACGATCACGATCACTGAGCGACGGATGTGGGGGACGCCCCGTCCCCGATCTCGCGAATCGCCGGAGAACGGGACGTCGACGACCAACCGCGCGGTCGGACCGCGACTCGGTGGCGACTTTTCAGAACGTCTGGTCCCCTCCGAACGAGGTTCGACCCTTATGGTGGGCGCGCTTGTCGATCGTCCGGTCGATGGTGCGTTCGAGGGTCTCCATCGCCCCGGCGATCGCCTCCTCGATGGTCGCGGCCTCGGCCTTGGCGACGATCGGGTCGAGACCCGCCATCCTGGCTTCCATCACGCAATGCTTATCATTGGCGGTCGCCTTCTTATCGCTGTTCACGTCGCTGAGGTGAACCTCCACGCGCGTCAATTGCTCGCCAAACCGGCGCAGGGCCGCCTCCAGGTCGGCCTCGAGCCGCCGCTTCAGGGCCTCGCTTCCCTCAACGTAATTGTTCGTGGTGACCTGGACGAGCATGAGTGCGTGCTCCCGTCGGTAAAGTGGTGACCGCGCATCGCGGGCGAACTCCGGTACGACCGGATACGATACAATCCAATGGACGGCGTCGCCCGGGTTTATTGTAGTCTGGTCGCGTCCTGGGACGAACCCAGTAGGGGTTTCGCGGCCCGGGCGGGTCGCTCGAGAATGGCCGGAGGGTCCTTTGGAGACGACCGACGTGGCGTCGAAGGGGCGACGGGGGCGTTGGTTTCGCCACGGTCGGGCATGGGCGTTTCGCGTCGCGGCGCTGCTGGCGGGGCTGGCGCCCCTGATCGTTTGCGAGGGGCTTCTCTGGTCGTTGGACCTCGGCCGCCCCGACCTCTCCGACGACCCGTTCGTCGGGTTCAGCACGCGATGGCCCCTGTTCGTTCCCGACGCCACCGGGGCGAACCAGGTGATTCCCCCGTCCCATTTCAAGTTCTTCCGCCCCGCGACGTTCCCCACGGTCAAGCCCCCTGGCGAGTTCCGCGTCTTCGTCCTCGGTGGCTCGACCGTGCAGGGCCGTCCCTTCGCCACAGAGACCGCGTTCACGACCTGGATGGAGATCGGCCTCAACGCCCTGGACCCGTCGAAAACGTGGCGAGTCGTCAATTGCGGGGGCGTCTCCTACGCCAGTTATCGCCTCGCCCCCATCCTCGAGGAACTTCTGAACCACCAGCCCGACCTGTTCCTGATCTGCACAGGGCACAACGAATTCCTGGAAGAACGAACTTACGCGGCGATCAAGCGAATCCCCCGGTTCGTCAGGACGCCGCTGGCCCTGGCGTCGCGACTCCGGACCTACCAGGCGCTCCAGGGACTCGTCACCCGGCGCTGGAAGAAACCCGCGCCTCCCGATCAACTCGGCCCGGAGGTGGACGCCCTGCTCGATCACGAGGGGGGACTGGAATCCTACCATCGCGACGACCCCGGTCGCGACGCGATCGTCGACCACTTCGCCTTCAACCTCCGGCGCATGATCCAGACCGCGAGGAAGGCCGGCGTCCCCGTCGTGTTGATCAACCCGGTCTCGAACCTGGATACGCCCCCCTTCAAATCGGAACACCGAGACGGCCTCTCCGCCTCCGACCTCGCGACGTTCAACCGTCTCCTCGAAGAGGCCCGGGCCCGGTACGCGACCGACCTCCCCAGGGCCGTCGCCAGGCTGGAGGAGGCCCTCGCCATCGACGATCGCCACGCGGGCATGTTTTACAATCTCGGCAAGTGTTATCAATCACTTGGACGCGCCGACGACGCTCGACGCGCGTTTCTGATCGCCAGGGATGAGGACGTCTGCCCTCTGCGCATCCTCAGTTCCATGAACCAGGTCATCCGAGACGTGGCGGAGGAGTCCGGCACGCCCTGGTTCGACGCCGACGTCTTCTTCGCTGAACGAAGCCGCGACGGCATCCCCGGTGGAGAGTGGCTGGTGGATCACGTCCACCCTTCCATCAACGGTCACCGGATGTGGGCCGACGCCCTCATCGCGTTACTCGCACGCGAAGGATATGCCAAACTCGACCAGAGTCGTCAGCCCAAGCGCGACCGCCTGGAACGCGCGCACCTCGACTCGCTCGACGCGACCTACTACCTGATCGGCCAGAAGCGGCTGGGTAACCTCCGCCTCTGGGCCGCGGGCCGCGGCAACCTTCCACCCTCGCGAAAACCCTCGATCGGCACCCAGAACCAAACCACCGCTCGTCCGCCAACCGAGCTTGACCACTCCCCCCCGAGCGATTAGTGTACAGGGGTTTCCATGGAGGATCGAGGGTCGGGGAAATCCCCTGGCCCGGCTTTTGAAGCGAGGGAGTCGAGCATGCTCAGGCGTACGATGGTCTTCGGGGCGTTGGTGGTCGTCATGGCGGGTCCCTCCCTGGTGGTCGGGGCCGACAAGCCGGCCGTCGAGGCCAGGGCGGCGTTCGATCGGCTCAAGACCCTGGCGGGGGACTGGTCGGCCGTCATGGAAGGAGAGAACGAGCCTGGCGAAATCGCCTACCGCCTCACCGCCAACGACAGCGTGCTGATGGAGACCCTGTTCCCCGGCACGCCCCACGAGATGGTGACGATGTATCACCTGGACGGCGACGAGCTGAAGCTGACCCATTACTGCGCCGCGAAAAACCAGCCCAGGCTGAGGCTGGATCGCGCCGCGTCGACGGCCGACGACCTCGTGTTCGTCTTCGACGGGGGCACGAACTTCGATCCCGCCAAGGACATGCACATGCGCGAGGCCCGGATCACCTTCGCCGGAGAGGGCAAGGTGAAGTCGCGCTGGGACGCCTACCAGGCCGGCAAGTTGCTGCACTCGGCCAGCTTCACGCTGACCAAGCCGTCGAAATGACGGGAACGCCTCGGCGCGGACCTCGCCCCCGCGCGATCGCCACGATCGTCATCACCGGGCGCCGTCGCCGTCGAAGAACCTACTTTTCGATGTGAAATTGGTGAATTTTGGCGGATCATGCCCATTGTTCGCTACGATAACAAAGGAGGGAGATTCATCACGCGACGCGTGAGGGAGTGCGCGAGACCTCGGCAAGATTCGGGGAGGGTCGGCCTGTGAGCAAGGTCGCACACCGGACGCGAGGGAAGAAGGCGGAGCGGGCCCACGAAACCCAGGGCGTTCTCGCCATCCAAGAGTTGAATTGGGAAACGGGCGGGAAGTCACCCTCGATTTTGGTTCGCTCCCGCGGCAGGACAACCCAGTCGGAGGGCGGGGCGAAGGCATCTTCCCCGCCCCAACCCTTACCGCATCGGATGGTTCTGGCGACCTGGCCGGACCATTGGCGGGAACGCTGGGGACGAAGGGCCAACGCCCTGGAAGACCTCGGCCTTTCCTGGCGCGACGCCGAGGGTCGCGCCTTCTTCGAAATCTGGAACGAGTGGCGCTCAAGACCCGAGGTCGTCGAGCGTAATTGACCGTCGCGAACGGGACACCTGGTTCGCGGGCCGCCGTTCGGCCTGATTCCGCGCGAGGGCCTAGCCCTCTTGACGGGTCGCGCCTCGAGTTCCCGCGTAGAATCCGTAGCGTCCTTGAATCGCCTCGTGGCCTGGCTTGGGGTTGGCGTAGACCCAGGCGACGTCGCGCGCGGACTGGCCGTTGGGACCGACGAAGTCCACCCAGTGGCAGGTTCCTTTCATCGGACAGGTGTAGGTCCGCTCGGTCACTTTCAAGCTGTCCGTCGACACGGCGTCGGGGGCGAAATAAAGGTTCCCCTCGTAACGGACCAGGCCGGGACCAGGCTCGTCGGCCTTCGCCAACGTCGCCCCGGACGCTTTCTCAACGATCGAGACGCTCACGATGATCTCCTCGGGTTCAAGGCCGCGGCCGCGTTCGGTCCGTCGGACCGACGACTCGGCGTATTGTAGGCGGTCATCCCGGAGCGGACAGCCCGAGCGCCTCGGGCCATTCCCGCCCATCGTGAACTGACGCGCGCAGACCCGCGACCTGCCGGCTGTTATGGTGGAGGCCCAGTGAGATAAGGGGGAGGGGCCCTCTTGATTCCCTG
>JBFWRA010000597.1:0-4112 GCA_050249155.1 Isosphaeraceae bacterium
GGCGACGTCGGGATGCCCGTCCGGGTATCGAGATGCCGGGTAGAGACGCCGTCGCATCGCGAGAGCGTCACGATGCGTCTCCTCCCCGGCGGCGAATCGCCCTTGCTTCAAAACGACCATGCCGAGGTTGCACAGCGACACCGCGATCGCGTCGTGTCCGTCCGGGTATCTGTCGATCGGGTAAACGCGGCGGGCCAACGCCAGCGCCTCGCGCTGGCGCGATTCGGCGAGGTAGAGTCGGCCCGCCCCTTCGAGAGCGGCCCCGAGATTGCCGAGGCTCTCCTGAACGGCGGGGTGACCTTCAGGGAACGTCTCCGGTGGAAAGAGACGCTCGCGGATCGCGAGGGCCTCTTGATAGCGATCGGCGGCCTCCGCGGGTTTCCCCTCGTCGTAGAGCCGTTCCGCATCCTTGTCGGCGGCGGCCGCTTTCGCTTCCAGGGCCTGACGTTCGGCTTGCGTCGGTTCGTCGGCCGGGACGAACCCGAGGAACGCCGAGACCGCCCACGCCACGAGCATTCCCTTCATCACTCGATCTCCGTTTTCCGTAGACGAGCGAAACAGACCGCGGAGGTGAACGGCGCGAGCGACCGCAATCGGTCACGGAGCAGCCCCTGCACCCGCAGCACTGGATCGTCGATCTTCGTCTCGATGAAGTGGCTTCGCGTCCGGCCCTCGGCCCGTCGGTCGGCGATCACGCCGTTCTCGAACCAGACCGCCGACCGGGGATCTTGAATGGGTCGCTGAGGTGGCAGGTCGGCCAGGGCCGATTTCAGTGCGCCAAGGTCGCCTGGCAAGGGCGTGGGCCTCGCCAGCAGCAAAAGCGTTTCCATGCCGTCCGGCGCGTCGTCGAGGGACCACCCCGCGTCGGCGCTGAGGGGGAGTTCGAGCCGATCGCGCGGAGACTCCTCCGCGGTGCGTTCCTCCCAGTTTCCTGGTCGCCAGGGGAAGACCGGCACGACGCTCCCTCCCGAATCGATCCAGAAGAGATACAGATAGGCCGCGGGTTCGATCCGCGCCTCGACCCGGAAAAGGTCCCCGCCGTGCAGCGGAAGCGCTCCCGGGTCGCCCAGACGGCGCGCGGGCTCGCCAGGACGCCAGACCTTCACGTCGACCCATCCCTGATACTCCGGAACGGCGCGCCGAGCGACCGTGGAACGCGGGCGAATCACGGTGGGAGCGGATCGGGCCGGCGAGGAAGGTTTGACCGGCCACCATGTCGAGGCGGCCAGCAGCGCCGCGACGATCGTCGCGCCGGCCGCGGCGAGACCTCGCCAGGTTCCGCCCACCCTCGGCGTGGATCGGGGCGCGGAACGATGGATCGGGGTTCCCGCGAGAAAACGATCCAGGTCGTCGGCGAGGGCGGCGGCCGTCTCGTGGCGATCCGTGGGGCTTTTCTCCAGGCACTTCAGGCAGATGGCCTCCAGGTCGCAGGTGACCTCGCCCCGGAGCCGCCGGGGTGGCGCGGGTGTGGTTTTGCGGATCAGTTCCAGGGTCGTCAGCACCGAGTCGCCCCGGAACGGCACGCGGCCCGTGAGCGCTTCGTAGAGGATCACTCCCAGCGCCCAGACGTCGGCGGCGGGTCCGACGTCGGCCCGCCCCTCGGCCTGTTCCGGGGCCATGTAGGCGGGGGTGCCCATCACCGTGCCACTGGCGGTCTGGCGCTGATCAACGTCGAGCAACAGGGACAGGCCGAAGTCGCTCACCTTGGGAAACCCGAATGGGAAGTTGCCCGAGCTGCCGGGGACGTTCGGGCCGAGCAACACGTTGGCGGGCTTGAGGTCGCGGTGGACCACGCCGGCCTCATGGGCGGCGTGGACCGCCCTGGCGAGCACCCCGACCAGCCTGGCCGCCTCGCTGAGTTCCAGGGGCCCACGCGCGAGGACGGAATCCAGCCCGCCGCCGGAGACGTACTCCAGAGCCAGGAACGGAAGCGCCGCGTCGCCGTCGGGCGGTTGCCACTCGTTGAATTCAAAGATCTGAACGATGTGCGGATGCTGGAGTCGCGCGACCGCCTCGGCTTCCGCTCGGATTCGCTCGCGGAGACTGGTCGAGGCGGTCGCACCGCCTCGCAGGACTTTCAAGGCGACGAGTCGCTTCAGCCTTCGGTCGCGGGCCTGGTACACGGCACCCATCCCGCCTTCTCCGAGCAGGCCAAGCACCTCGTATCCGGGCACGACGATGCGGGAGGGCCTTGGCGAGGCGGCGGTCGCCTCGGGGTCCGTCCGGGGTTCCGCGTGGGTCTCCGAGTCGTCGACCACGCCCGCGAGAACGGCCGCCATCCCGCGCTGGGCGTCGATCCGCCGTTGAAGCTCGGGGATGAGGTCGGGGCGATCGCGACACAGCTCGGTCGCCGGCACGTCCCGGCCGCGCGCGAAGCCTTCATGCCAGAGGGACAGGAGCGCGTCGATTTGAGTCTCGCTCTTCATGACGACCCCCGATCATCCCAGGACGAATTCGTCGAGCCTGGCTGGCGCGACCGGAACGCGGGTCAAGCCGGCTGGTTCACGTCCGGGAGATCACCGCCCATGGACTCGTGGAGTCGGGCGCAGGCGCTTCGCCACCAGCGCCGGATCGTACGCTCGTCCACGTGAAAGAGTTCCGCCATCCGAGTTTGTGTCCACCCGTGGTAGAAGGCCAGGCCGATGACCTCGCGTTCGAGAATCGGGAGGGCCTCGACCGCTTCATGGAACCGGCACCAACGGTCCAGGTCGATCGAGTCCGCCGAGGGCTCGGCGATCCGCCCAAGCGGACTTTCGCCTTCCTCGTCCTGGACGACCTTCCGACTTCTCGATCGCAACTCGGGACGCGCGGCGACTCGACGCGTGAGGTCCAGGAGTTCTCGACGGAGATGGACCGCGGCGAGGTTGAAAAAGTCATGGGTCGATTCCGGCTTGAGGTGGGTCAGCGTGCGAAGCAGCCGGATCATGGCCGTCTGAAGAAGGTCCCCCGTGTCGGCCAGTGGCCGGACGTTGGGAAACCCGCCGATCATTTTCCGGGCGAGAACCTCGAGCCTGGCGGCGACCCTGCGGCAGAGTTCATCCCCCGCCGCGACGTCTCCCGCCCGCCAGCGATCAAGCAGACCGTGAAGCTCCAACGTCGTGAAGGGGAGGTCGGCCATGGACGTTCCGGGGGGGTTGAAGTTCCGCTAGGGTTCACGAGCGTGATCGTGTCGCTGGACCACGATTATCCCCGACTCAAACGGGACGCACAATCGGTTTTTGATCGAAAACCTGGATTCCAGAAACACGTGTCCGCTTCGCACGGACCGGTGCGTTATTCCGGATGACGAGGATGAGGACGTCGGGTCCGTCAGCCTCTCGAAGCCACTCCAGGGCCAACGATCAGGGGAACTGTCAGATGAGCGTCTTGAACCTTCTCACGCGGGGAATCCTTGGGACGCGATCCACGGAGACTCGATCACCAGGGCCGAACGACCGAAGCGTTCGATCCCGGAAACGTCGAATTGAGGTCGAGAATCTCGAACGACGCGAACTCCTCTCCGGCAACGTCACCGCCTCGGTGGTCGACGGCGACCTCGTCATCACCGGCGACAGCGCCTCCAACTGGATCCAGGTGCGTCAGGTCAGCGAAAAGAAGTTCAAGATCACGGGAATCTCGACGACCATCAATGGACGATCGTCGCAAACCTTCACCGTCGCCGACGACATTCGGATGAATATGAAGGGGGGTGATGACACGGTCGACGTGCGAGGAAGCGGGTCGTCCGCCGCGCCGGGCGCGTCAAGATACTTGAAGATCTTCGGCGACCTGGATATCAATACGGGTTCAGGACACGACACCGTGATCGTCAAGGACGTCCTGGTCACCGACGACGTCGTGATCGAAACGGGCAGGGGCCGAGACAGCGTGCTCTTGCAGACGACGTATGCCGACGACGACGTCACCGTCAAGAAATCCAATGAGGATAGTGGCGACTTCAACGTCGTCAGCCTCTACGACGTCTGGACCGACCGAAACCAGAACGGCGGGGGAACGCTGACGATCGACCTGCTGAGCGGAGCGGATAACGTGTCCCTCTACGGGGTCTTCGCCGAGGAAATGCAGATTCGCACGCGTGGCGGCGACGACACCCTGAGCATGGTCCTCACTCG
>JBFWRA010000598.1:0-4110 GCA_050249155.1 Isosphaeraceae bacterium
CGAATTCGTACCACCAGTGCCAGGTGTAAAGGTGCCGGTTCGACTGGAACGGAACGAACGCCGCGGGGCCGACCCAGAGGTCGTAGTCAAACCCCCTGGGAGGCTCGCTCGGCGCCGCGCGGCCGATGTCCGCGCGCTTCTGAACGTTGAACGCCCTGGCGACCAGCACGTCGCCAATCACGCCTTCCCGAAGCAGGCGAACGCCATGGCGGACGACCGCGTCGCTGCGGGACTGGGTGCCGTGCTGGACGACCTTGCCCGCCCGCCCGGCGGCCTCGACCAGCAGCCGACCCTCGCGGACGTTGTGGGAGCAAGGCTTCTCGACATAAACATGCTTGCCAGCGTTCAGCGCGAGGATCGCGGCGGGGGCGTGCCAGTGGTCCGGTGTCGCGACGGTCACGGCGTCCACGGCCCTGTCGTCCAGGACCTCGCGCAGGTCCTTGACCGCCCTCGGGGCCTTCCCGGAAACGATCCGAACGGCGGTCGCCGCGGCGACTCTTCGAGTCTCGTCGGGGTCGCAGACGTAGGCGAACTCGACCCCCGGCAGGGACGCGAACCGGCGGAGCAGGTTCAGGCCCTGGCCCCCGACGCCGATCGCCCCCATCACGATCGGCTCGGCCTTCGAGGCCCCCCGCGCGCGGGCCGCCGCGGTCGTCGCGGCCAGTCCCGCTCCCCCTTGAAACAGGAACGTTCTGCGATTTGGACCGGTCATGCCACACTCCCCTTTCGCTTGTCGAGCCTCGGTGGACTCGCGACGACCAGCCGGCATTGTGGGACGTCGGCCGGGCGGACGCAACCTTCGGCCGCTGGATCGGCCGGCCGACACGTCTTGAGGATGCGCGGGGATTAGCGCGATCCGATCGGGTCGCCCGGGGGAACCGCGGGGGTCGTGGATCGGCGGTTCGTCTCGTCGGGCCGATCGAGGAATCGGCGGATCTCGTCTCGGGCGGCCCGTCGGTGCGGGTTTTCCGAGCCCAGCCGCGCGGACAGTCGTTCCAGGGCGTCGGTGGCGATCGCCCGGACCGACGCGGTGGCCGACTCATTCGCGGCGAGCCGCGTCAGTCGCTGGGCGACGACGGTTTGGACCGCCTCGGCGATCGCCCGACGACGGGGATCGTCGGGACGTGGGGCGTCCCAGGTTTCTTGAAGGAGTGCCTGGACGACTTCCGAGAATCCCGGGTTTCTCGGGTCTCGGGAGTGATGGTCCTCCAGCCGGGCGGCCCTTTGGGGCTGAAGCAGCCCCGAGACGGCGAGATCCGCGGCCACCGTCGCGCAGGCGATCGGGTCGAACGTCGGCGACGTGGAGCCTGGGAAGAGTTCGGCCGTTCCGCCCCCCTGGCCGAACGCGGTCGGTGGGATGAGCGGCAAGAGTCGCTCGGGGAGGACCAGAAACTCCGGGCTCAGAGTGTCCAGCGCGGCCCGGAGCGCCGCGCGCTGGCGGTCGTGGGGCACGACTTCCGCGACGCTCGGCGGGCTGGGTTTTCCGGCCACCAGCACGGAGTGGTTGTAGTCGACCCCGCCCAGCGACTTGAGGGCGGCGGTCAACTGGTATCGGTGATGCAGGTAGACCGGCACGAGTTTTCGGTGCAGGTCGGAGAGGGGAGCGCCGTCGCGAAGCTGGCCGACTCCAAACCTGTCCAGCGCGATCCGGCGGACCGCCATCTCACGTCGAAGCGAGGCGGTCGGGTCTGGTCCGTTATCCCAGAGGTTCGCCAGCGGATGCGCCGCCCCTTCCGGCCGGGCGTCGGCGTCGGAAAGGAAGCGCAAGCCGTCGGAAACGCCCCGGGTTAGTAGAGCATCAAGATATTTGTACTCATTATCTTTGTCTTTGAATGAGAGATAGGCGTACTTGATCGCGAGGACGTCGTAGGGGCCGATCCCCCTGGCGTAGGCGTCGGAGAGGTCGAGCCCGCCGTCCTTGATCGCGACGAGGGGCGCGGGGTAATCCATGACCGAGGCTCGGTCGCACGCGCTCGCGGCGAAGTTGTGGGCGAGCCCGAGCGTGTGGCCCACCTCGTGCGCGGAGAGTTGTCGGATGCGCGCCAGGACCATCGCCCCGGGCTGGGTCTCCGGGTCGAGGGCGGCGAGGTGTTCGAGGCTGGGACCGCCCGCCGCGGCGCAACCGCCGTTTGGCGGGGAGTCCTCCGCCATCGCCAATCCCGATCCGATCAGGGCGTCCTGCCTGGCCCGGAGCGAGTCGAGGGTCACTCGACCTTTGAGGATCTCGCCGGTCCTGGGGTCGATCACGGTGTTTCCGTACGACCATCCCCGGGTCGAGCGATGGACCCACTGGATGACGTTGTAGCGCAGGTCCATGGGGTCGGCGTCCTCGGGAAGCACCTTGACCTGGAACGCATCCTTGAATCCGGCCGCCGCGAACGCCTCGGCCCACCAGGAGGCCCCTTCGACCAGCGCCGAGCGAATCGGCTCGGGGGCCCCGGAGTCGACGTGATAGACGATCGGTTCGACCGGTTCACCGACCTTGGCGTCGGGGTCGCGCTTGTTGAGTCGGTGCCGGCAGATCCAGCTCCGCTCGACCGGCTCGTCGAAGGGCGTGGCGAAGTCGTAGAAATCGATTGAGAAGACCCCGACCCGGGGGTCCGGTCGGCGAGGCGTGTACCCCTGGCCGAGTTCGGGGAGTTCGATCAACGAGTGCCTTTGCCGGAGTGAGATCGAATGCGGGGCGGGGGTCGTTCGCGAGACCAGCGGGCCGGGCTCCGCGTCGTTGGCGAAGGTCAGGATCGCTTCGACCTCGGTGTTCCTGGGGAACCCCTTGGTCCGCTCCGGGTCCAGGGCGCAGCGGGTTTTGTCGAGCCGGTAGGTTCCCTGACGGGACTGTCGGAGCGTCTCGGCGATCCCCTGAGCGTCTCGGAGGAAGAAGTCGGTGGCGTCGACGAGGAGTCGGCCCTCCTCCTCGGCCTCGACGTTGAAGCCCCAGTGGATCGATTGGGCGAACGATTCCTCCACCGCCCGACGCTCCGGCGTTCGCTCGGTCGAGGCCCGGAACTTCTGGTTCGGCTCGACCAGGAGCACCTTCGGGCCGACCCGACGGAACGTCAGGACTCGAGAGTCGCCCAGCTTGCCGCGATCCAGGCCGACCGGGTTCGAGCCGACCCCGGTGGCGAGGGCCACCTGATAGAGGAATTCCCGGCCGAGATCGTCGATCTCCAGGAAGAGCCGACCGGCCTTCGCGTCCCAGTGAAGCGGAACGAACCCATCGATTCGAGTCAGGCCCTCGGTTTTGCTCGCGACGGTGGGCACGCCCTGGGCCCTGGGTTCCTCTGAGGTCGGCGAGGTCGCGCAGAGGCAAGCGGCGATCCAGAACGACGAAGCGATGGAGGACATCTGGGTGGGCTCCCGATCGTGCCGGAACCGCGGCGCGTGAGGGTCGCGCGTCCCCGCTCCGGAATCGATCTGGCGATCTTAACGGGTCGACCCAGGCGGGGCCACTCTCGGCGTGTTCCGGAGTTCTCTTGTCGAGAATCACGCGATCCGCTACATACGTCCGCGTCGCGGCGAGGTGGCCCGCGCGCGGGGTCGGTCCGTCGCGAGGAACGAGGTCGATTCATGAAAAGGCTTTCGACCCATCCCTGGCTCACGCCCTGGCGCTTGCGATTTCGGCGTGATCCCCGCCTTCGCATGATCGTGGTGAGTACGCCAAGATCCGGAAATAGCTGGCTCCGTCGGATGTTGGCGACCCTTTACGACCTCTCCCCAGAGCGGGGAACGGAACTCTGGGCGCACGACTTCGAGGGGTTCGCCTGGGGAAGTCTGCCGGATCGTTGCGTCATGCAACTCCACTGGCCCCCCGACGATTCGTTTCGGCGACGGCTCGAGGCGGACGGAGTCCGGGTCGTGATGGTCTGTCGGCACCCCCTGGACGTCTTGATCTCGATCCTCCAACTCGCCAGGTTCACGCCAGAGACGGGTATGTGGCTGCTGGGGGAGGGGGGGACCGAGTCGGGAATCCAGGGCGTCCGGCCGCGGTCCGAGGCGTTCCTGCGCTACGCCACCGGGCCGAGGGCCTCGGCGCTGCTGCACCTGAGCGGTGCGTGGAGACAGGTTCCCGGCACGATCACGGTCCGCTACGAGGAACTGGTGGCGGACACG
>JBFWRA010000599.1:0-4104 GCA_050249155.1 Isosphaeraceae bacterium
TCCGGGCTTGTAGCTTCCCTGGGCGCACAGGACGTGGCAGTCGTGCCCCTCGGCGGCCAGAGATTCGGCCAGATCGGTCAGGTGTTGAGCGGTGGAGGCGTGGTCTGGCCAGTAGTATTGATTGATGAATAGAATTCTCTTCCGCACGACGTGGGCCGCGGTCTGGGCGCGAGGGGAGCGAGGCGTGGATTCCTCGGCGGGTTCGGCCCCCTGGCGCGTGGGGAGGACTCCGCCGAGCTTTCCCCAGCGGGCGGCCGCCCCCGGGCCGGGAAGCCTCGTCCCGGAATCGATCTCCGCGCTGGACCCTCGTTGGTCGCTCACAGTGGGCCTCCTTGCCTGCAGGAATCGGCCGGGAATCTCTTCCTGGTTTCTCGATGGATCGGTGTGCCACGCGGTTCGGGACTCCGAACCCGTGGGTTTCCGCCGTGGCCACCGCCACGGGTTCGGAGTGCCGAACCACATGGCCCCCTCGGCTCGCTTCACAAATCGGGAGAGTGATGATCGTCTTGATTCTTGGTGGAGGGACGCGCCCCTGGTGCGCCCCTCGTGGGATCGATCGAGCCTGGCGTGGTTGGTCACGCCAGGCTCGACGGCCACCACGGAACGCCTCGCTTAGACGTTGGCGAACGGGTTCTGGAACTCGATGAGCTGGGCCGCTCGGATCAGTTCGGTGACCCCTCGGTCGAGGTCCACGGTGGTCTCGAACCCCTTGGCCCGGATCTTCTCGTAGCTCACCTCGTAGTTTCGCTGATCGGCGTCGCTGCCGACCTCGGCGAAGTGGAGGTAGTAATCCACATGTTCGAGGATTTTTCGAGCGACGTCCTCCTTGGTGAAGTTCATGGTCTCGTGGCCGACGTTGTACACGTCGTCCTTCACCGAGTCCCACTTCTCCAAGGCGAACATGAACGACCTGGCCATGTCGCGGACGTGGACGAAGGTTCGCTTGAAGCCCCCCTCGTACACGATCAGGTTGCGATTCTTCACGGCTTGATACGTGAAGTCGTTCGGCATGAGGTCCAGCCGCATCCGGTTCGAGACGCCGAACGCGGTGGCGAAGCGGTAGGCGATCCCGTTGCCGGCCTCGAGGATCAACTCCTCGGCGAGGGCCTTGGTCTCACCGTAGAGCGTGATGGGCGCGCGGGGGGTGTTCTCGTTGCAAACGTAGTCGGGCACCGATCCGTAAATGCTGCCCGTCGAGGCGAACAGGACCTTCTGGTCCTTCTTCCGAAGGCGGAGCAGCGTTCGGGTTCCCTCGACGTTGGTCGCCTGCGCGACGTGGGGCTCTTTCTTGCAGGCGGGGTAGCCGACGATCGCCGCGAGGTGGATCACCGCATCGACGCCGTCGAGCGCCTTGGCCATGACCTTCTCGTCGCAGACGTCTCCCTTGACCAGTTCGAAGAATCGGTTCTGGCAGCAGGGCAAGAGGCCGTGGCCGCCGAACTTCAGGGAGTCGAGCACTCGAACGCGACGTCCCTGTTCCAGAAGCATCGGGACGAGCGTCGATCCGACGTAACCGGCCCCGCCGGTGACCAGAATGCGCATGGGTGGGTCCATCCTTGGTGAGTCTGATCGTGACGCGCCTGGGGCGTTGACCTTGGGAAGTCGTCGGGCGGAGGGCTCTTGGGACGGGCATGACGCGCCAGGCCCCGTCCTTGCGGCCCTGTCACGCGACCACTATCGGGAAGTCTCCAAAACCTGTCAACGGCAGTTCGGATCGGCTCGGCCCTCGATCTTCGAGAACCGCGGTGAAAGCGAGGGTCCGCGATTCGGAGCGGGACGACGGCGTGGTGGTCGCGCTCCTCGGACTGACAAACGGCCGAACGGCAACTATACTCCCCACGATGTGGCCCCGTCCTCAAGATACGGGTGGCCAAGGTCGCGTCGCGTCCTGAGGGAACGGAACCGTTACGCGAGAGGAGGCTGCCCGTGTGCGGGATCGTGGGATTTTCGGGTCGTCGCGAAGCGTCCGAGGTGCTCGTCTCAGGGCTCCGACGGCTGGAGTATCGCGGTTACGACAGCGCGGGGATCGTGACGGTCGAGCGCGGAGCGACGTCGCTCCGCAAACAGGCGGGTCGAGTCCACGCGCTGGAGCAAGTTCTTCGGGAACGGCCCGCCCAGGGCCACTGCGGGATCGGGCACACGCGATGGGCGACCCACGGCCCGGCCAACGACGCCAACGCCCACCCCCACCTGGGCGGCCATGGGGGAGAGGTCGCCCTCGTCCACAACGGAGTCATCGAAAATCACGCGACGCTGCGCCGCGAGCTCGAGTCGCTGGGCTATCGGTTTCAGAGCCAGACCGATTCCGAGGTCGTCGCCCACTTGCTCGCGCATGAACTCACGAGAGCCGGGGACGGCGACCTTCTTCGGGCGCTCGAGCGGATCTTGCCCAGGCTCGACGGCACCTACGGCCTGGCGGCGATCAGTCCCCGGTGTCCCGGTCAGATCGTCGGCGCCAGGCTGGGAAGCCCGCTGGTGGTGGGGGTCGGCGACGGCGAGCACTTTCTGGCGAGCGACCCGCTCGCCGTCGCGCCTTACACCGCGAACGTCGCGTATCTCCAGGATGGCGAACTCGTCCGGTTGACTCCTGGCGGCTTCGAGATTCGGCACCGGGAGACCGGCCCGATCACCCCGAGGGTCGACCGGATCGACTGGAAACCGGACGCGGTCGAACTGGGCGGCCACGCGCATTACATGCTCAAGGAGATCCGGGAACAGCCGGACACGGTGCTCGACGCCTGCCGGGGTCGGATTCGCAAGGGAGAGGCGACGGCGGTTTTCGGCGGCCTGAATCTGACCCCCCGCCAACTCCGAGGGGTCAGGCGGATCGTCCTGGTCGCCTGCGGCACGAGCTGGCACGCCGCGCTGGTGGGGGAGTACCTGATCGAACGCCTCGCCCACCTTCCCGTCGAGGTGGAATACGCCAGTGAGTTTCGATATCGAAACTCCCCGATGGATGACGCCACTCTGGTCTTCGTGCTGAGTCAGTCGGGTGAGACGGCCGACACCCTCGGGGCGCTGCGCGAGTCGCGGCGTCGGGGTCATTCGACGCTGGCGATCGTGAATACCGTGGGGAGCACCATCGCCCGCGAGGCCGACGGGGGCATCTTCCTTCACGCCGGGCCGGAGGTCGGCGTCGCCAGCACGAAGGCGTTCACCGCGCAGGTCACCGTGCTGACGCTGCTGGCCCTTTATCTCGGCAGGCTTGGGAATCTCTCGTTCACGGATGGCCAGGCCGTGCTGACCGCCATCGAAGGGGTTCCCGAAGCGATCAACGCGGTGCTGGCCACGGAGCCGCGGATCATCGAGGCGGCCGAGCGGATTCAGCACTCCCGAAGCGCCCTCTACCTCGGGCGAGACCTGAACTTCCCCGTCGCGCTCGAAGGGGCGTTGAAGCTGAAGGAGGTGAGCTACGTCCACGCCGAGGGCTATCCCACGGCCGAGATGAAGCACGGCCCCATCGCCCTGGTGGACGCGGAGACTCCCTGTGTGTTCGTCGCCCCGCGCGGCTCGCTTCACGCCAAGACGTTGAGCAACGTCGAGGAGGTTCGGGCCAGAAACGGTCTGATCGTCGCGGTGGGCACGGAATCCGACCAGGAACTACGGGCGCTATCGAGTCTCTTCCTGGCGATGCCCGAACTCCCCGAGATCGTCCAGCCGCTGGTCTCGGTCGTTCCATTGCAATTGCTGGCGTACCACGTCGCCCGGCTGCGCGGCTGCGACGTCGACAAGCCGAGGAATCTCGCCAAGAGCGTCACTGTGGAGTAGCGGGCTTCTCCGAAGTCTTCTCCGAAGTCGCGGCGGGAGCGGGCTCCTGGGGAATCTTGACCGTGAAGGGCTTTCCGATCATCTCATTCCAGATCGCCTTTTGCTCGTCGGAGAGTTCACCGACGATGGTCTCAGCCAGTTCCTTGCGGAGCGTCGCCGCCTTTCTGGTGGCGGCGTCGCGGTCGATCGGGCTGGCCGTCGCCATCTGACGCATTTTGAGGAAGACCTCCGAGACCTGGGAACGCACTCTGGCCTTCTGATTGCCCGACATCTTCAGTCGCTCCTGGACCTCGGATTCGCCGAACGACATCCCTCCGCGCTCCTGCAAGGAGATCT
>JBFWRA010000600.1:0-4097 GCA_050249155.1 Isosphaeraceae bacterium
TGAAGGGCGAGCATGCCGAAGAGCAGGTTCGTCGAGGGGTCGTTGGGCAGGGCCTTTCGGGGGGACTCCCGATGGGATTGAGAGAATGAGCCGCCACGCCACGTCCGGATTATCGCGAGCGGAAGGGTCGCCCTTCAAGGAAGAGACGAGGGGGCCGTTGGGAACTTGCGCGGAGGGGCGAGTCCGAATTCCGTAGGGTCCGCGATCGCGGACCAATCCCATTCAAGAATTGGTCCGCGATCGTGGACCCTACCAATCGATCCCCAGGGAAGCGGAGCGTGGCTCGGGATCGCCGTCGCTTCCGGGGTTGATCCCGGATCGACCCGAGGCTCACTGGGACGAATCGCGTCGTTCCACGGCCAGGGCGTTTCCGGGTCACGCGAGCTTTGACCCGGGCACCCCGACCTCGGGAACTGTTCGACAGACCAAACGCTTCCGGGTCACGCGAGCTTTGACCCGGGCACCCCGATTCCGGGAGTTCGATCAACGATCGCCGGCCTGGTTCTCTTTCTTGGCCTCGCAGCGCGACGCCCGCTCCGCGAAGTCGCGCAGGAAGTCCACGCGCCATTGGCTCACGCTTCGCGCGCCCGGGTGGACGCCCTCGGCGGCGGCGGGATCGGGATCGTCGGTCCACCAGTGGGGATGCGAGGCGGAGGGGCGGCTCGTCCGCTCGACCGGCGGCGGCACGGCGCGGAAGGCCCCGCGTCGGCCGTCGATCCCGGGGAAGTCGCTTCGGATCTCGTACGACCAGACCTTGGCGTCTCGCGGCGAGAACCGGAATCGCAGCGCCCGGCCGTCGATCGAGGCCGGGACCGGCACGCGGCCGTCGAAGATCACCTGAGTGGAATGGTCCCGGGTCATGCCCTCGGGGACCGCCAGCGCGAACTCGACGACGCCGAAGACCTCGGCCTGGTCCTCCGGGGTGGTCAGGCGATCGAAGACGGTCTTCCGCCCGTCCCAGACGCGAACGAACCGACCTCCCCAGCTCGGTCGCGACGGGTCCTCGGGCGTGCCGCGCAGGAGGTAGCCGACCGAGGGGCTGTCCCCCATCTTGATCTTGCCCCCGAGCTGGGTCGCGAAGAACGCGCCGAGCGCGCCCCGGCCCGCGACGCGCTCCGTCACGAATCGCTCGTTGCCCCACTCGCCGCGCTGGTCGCCTCCGACGAACCACCCGCGATAGGTGGCGTTCGCCTCGATGATCCAGAGGTTCGGGTGGTTCCTCTGGACGTAGTCGTAGGCGTCGACGCTCCACATCTTGTTCGGCCCGCCGATGAAGTAGACGCGGAGCCTCGGCAGGACGTCGGGGGCGTCGTGGAGGGCCTGGGCGAGGTCCTCGATTCCTCCCCAGATCAGGACGTGCAGCGGCCTGGGATCGTCGCGACGGGCGCACTGGACGATCCATTCCGAGCCCTCCGTCGGCGACCCGAAGCCCGGAGGGCCCGCGCGGTCGACGGCCCCCTGTTTGGTGATCGCCCGCAAGGCGTCGGGCCGGGGGTATCGCGCCGAATGCGCCGTGAGGCGGGGGTGGTCCCGCTCGTAGGCGTCGATGACCCGGAGGACGTGTTCCTTCCTCCCCGGCCCGTAGGGGGACGAGACGATCCCCTCGACGTCGAGGACGTCCGCGTAAAGGAGTAAATGGACCATTGACTGGAAATCGTCGGGATCGGTGCCCCCGATATCGGTGGAGATGACGACGCGGGGCCGATCGCCGGCCAGCGCGCTCCCCTGCTCGGCACCCCAGGCGACGCCGAGGAGCGGCGAAACCAGGATCGCGACGGCGGGAACGATCGACTTCATGGCGCGGTTCCCATGAATCTCCACTGGCGAGGAACTCGAATCACGCGAGGACGACCAACCTCGATCAAGTTGTTCTTGAATGCGGATGGAGCATTCTTGAAAGGACTTCGTTCGCGATTCTCCGGCCGAGTTCCTGGCCGGCGTCGTCGTCGAATCGATAGTGGATGCCGCCATAAATCCGGCTCATGCCCGCTTCGGTCGCCGCTTCCTTGAAGGAATGGAACGACCGTGTGACGCCGGGCAGGCCGTCGGACGTGGTGCGGAACGGAACGTGTCCGCCGTAAAGCGCCGTGAGGATCTCCGCCGCGGCGGCGCTGAAGGTGCTGTGGCCGGAGTTGTACGAGGGGAACGGCGGGGTCGCGATCAGGGACGACCAACCGGCGTCGGCGGCCGTCGCGGGATTCCCGTCGGCGTCGGCCAGTCGGATCGCGGTGATTGGCCGCCAGAGGTCGTACGCGTACTTGGAGTCCCAGCAGGCGATGGCGGAGTCGGCGAGGCTGAGGTTGAGC
Source organism: Isosphaeraceae bacterium (assembly GCA_050249155.1). Taxonomy (GTDB): domain Bacteria; phylum Planctomycetota; class Planctomycetia; order Isosphaerales; family Isosphaeraceae; genus JBFWRA01. The sequence goes on from JBFWRA010000600.1 coordinate 2,307, forward strand.
AGGGCGAACGTCCTGGCCGATTGGGCGAGCGACTCGCGGCGTGCCCTGCTCAGGTCCTCGGCGATCGCGTTCCAGTGGCCTGGGGGCGTGGCCGTGCCGACGCCATCGGCCCAGAACTGGGCGACCTCGGTCTGATCGGCCGAGCGGACCGCGCCGACGGCCGCGCCCAGCGCCTTGACCTCGTTGAGGGCCTCGGCGTACTCGGGGCTGTTCAGGGCGGGGGGCGGCGCGGGGCGGAAGGCGTCTCCCGAGGGAATGACGAAGGGATCGACGCCGGCCCACTGGGGAAGCAAGGCCGCGGTGAAGGCCGGAGGAGTCGGCCGCCAATCGCCGGGGTCGCTTCCTGGGGAATAACTGACGGACTCCCGCGCGCCGTCGTCGGTCCTGACGGCGACGATCCGACGCGCCACCGAAGCGCCCAAGTCCAGCCCCAGGCTCACGCCGCGTCCGGAACCCAGCCCGGCGATCGACTGGGCGAGCGCGGCGTCGAAGAGGGCGGCCTCGGTGGGGAAGGTCGCGACCAGCGCCTCGTGGGCCGCTCCGACGGCCGCCGCCGAGGCCGAGGCGCCGCGCGGGGCCTTCGCGTGGACCAGATAGGCCGGTCCGATCGGCGTGACGGCGTTGACCGCGTCATAGATCGACGCGTGAATGATCGCCAGGGCGCGCGCCGCGGCGGGCGGGTTGGTCCTGGTCCTTCGGATGGCCTCCAGCGCCGCGGCGTTCCAGGCGATCACGGCGTTGCCTCGGGTGACGTCGAGCGCGGTCGTGGCGGTGCGTCCCCAGGCGTCGCGCGCCTGGAGGGTCACGCCGTCGGCCCCCTCGGCGAGATGAATCGTGACGCGGAATCGCCCCGCGGCGTCGGCGACGACCGGCCTGGCCGAAGCCCCCCGAGTCACCCGGACGATCCCCCCCGGCAGGGTCTGGCCCGTCACGACGACGCGCCCTTGAAAGACGTTGCCGTCGCCCAGCGGGTCGGACGCGGTGTCGAGGTCCGCGGTGATCGTCAGGGGCGCGACGCTGGGCCGAGCGACCTCCGCCGGCGGCCTTCGGAGTCCCCCCCAGGGCCTCGCGAGCGCTCCGGCCGAGAGCAAGGTCCGCGATTCGAACGCTTCAACCGTCGGTTTGAAATGAGACATGCCGAGCCTCGTGACGTGAAAGGAACGCCCCGTTTTCCAGCGACGAGCCGATGGGATGAGTCGGCCCGCTCGACGGTTCGCCCTCCATTCAAGATAACTGGCTGATTAAAAAAAGGTGGGAATCCTTTGAAAAAACGAGATTCTTGAAGCGACTACGCGGGATTCCCGCCATCTTCCCGACTCAGGTATCGAGGCGTTCGTTGAGCGCCCGGAGCCCTTCCAGGGCGCCGAGGGGCAGACCGATCTGGCCGGGGGGGACCTCGGGTTCTCTCGGGTTGATTCGGATCAACGTGCCGCGGAATCGCCTGGCGAGGTCCTCGCAGGTGATCCGGATCGAGGGGATCGCCGTCCCCGCGCCACACTCGATGATCGCGATCCGGGGATGGCGTCCAAGGCCGCTCAACCAGCCCTGGAACGCCGCGCGCTGGACCTGGTTTCGGGCGTCGTCGAACTCGGCGTCGCCGAACATGAGGACGTTCGGCCTGGCCAGCGCCCCGCAACGCGGACACTGGGGCAGGGGGGGCTCGGCGCGCATGGTGCGCGGATCGACCCGGACGTCAAACGGGTCGGCCGAGAACAGCCCCACGCCGCATTCCCGGGTGCATTGCAAGGCGTCGATCGCGCCGTGGATCTCGAAGACCTGGCTTTCGGAGAA
>JBFWRA010000601.1:0-4096 GCA_050249155.1 Isosphaeraceae bacterium
CTCTACGCGATGACCAGGGCGGGGTGTATCGCATGACGGGGATTTGCACCGACGTGACCGACCGGGTCAAGGCCGACGAGGAACTGCGACGCGCGCTGCACCTGGCGCAGGAGGCTGGTCGAGCGCGTGATCGTTTCCTCGCCATGCTCAGCCATGAACTGAGGACTCCCTTGACTCCCGTGGTGCTGGCGACCGAGGAGATGCTCGAATCGCCGAACCTTCCCGAGGAGTATCGTGAGTCGATCGCGATGATCCGCCGCAACGTCGCGCTGGAGGTCCGCCTGATCGAGGACCTGCTCGACGTTTCTCGGGTGATTCGTGGCAAGATGAACGTCCGGCTCGAGACGATCTCGGGACATGCCCTGGTGCGACAGGTGCTCGAAATCTGCAAGCCAGACGCCGAGGCCAAGCGGCTTCGGCTGGAAGCGCACCTGGGGGCGACCTGCGACACGCTTCGGGCCGATCCCGCGCGCTTCCAGCAGATCCTCTGGAACCTCCTGAAGAACGGCGTGAAATTCACACCGCTGCTGGGGAGGGTCCGAGTGGTCACCCGCTCGGAGGAGGGTTGGTTCATCGTCGAGGTTTCGGACACCGGTCCTGGAATCGAGCCCTCGGCCCTGGGTCGCATCTTCCAGCCCTTCGAACAAGCCGAGGGCGTGGGGACCCGCAACGACGGCCTCGGTCTCGGGCTGGCGATCAGCCGATCGATCGCCGAGGCGCATGGAGGTTCCCTGGAGGCGACCGAGGTGGGCATGGGCGAGGGCGCGTCGTTCACGCTCCGACTTCCGACCTTCGTGTCGGAAGATCCCCCGACGCTTCCACCCGGCGAGGGCGCTCCGCGCTTCGCCGAGGCCGCGCGACGCCCGACCCCGGGGTTGCACGTCCTGCTGGTCGAGGACGAACCGATGACCGCGCGAGTGATGGAGCGCATGCTCAGACACCACGGCTACGAAGTCAGTACGGCCTCGACGGTCGCGGAGGCCCTGAACGTCCCGGCGGCCTCGATCGACGTGGTCATCTCCGACATCAGCCTGCCGGATGGCGACGGCCTGGAATTGATGCGGCGCCTTCGCGAGTCGATCGACGTCCCAGGCATCGCGCTGAGCGGATTCGGCACCGAGGAGGATCGCGGACGAAGCCGAGAAGCGGGATTCGTTGAACATATCGTCAAGCCGGTGGACTTCTCCCGACTCGCGGAGGCGATCCATCGGGTGGCCCGACGCCCCACCGAGGATCGGCCTTCCGAACCAGTCGAACGGGCGGAGCCTTGCCCGGCCGGTTCCCCCCCCGAACTCTCCCCGACGGAGAACTGAGCATGCCCGAGTGGATCATGGCGCCGACGCGGATCGAGGCCGCGGGGAACAAACCCAAGAGGATCGATGAGTATTTCGGCAGGGTGAACTCTGGCGACTCCGCGGTCAGCGTGGCGCACATGCGCAGTCCCGGAGGATGGGTCGAGCCGGGCCAGACCCCCGACTTCGACGAGTACACGGTCGTGTTGCGGGGGATGCTCCGGGTCGAGTCTCGCGATGGCGTGCTGGACGTGAGGGCGGGGCAGGGAGTGGTCACGCGTCGTGGCGAGTGGGTCCGTTACAGCACCCCCGAGTCCGAGGGCGCGGAGTATCTCGCGGTCTGCCTGCCCGCCTTCTCCATGGAGACGGTGCGTCGCGACCCGGAGTGACGCGCCCTGGGCGCGGCGGGTCCGGCCGGGCATCATGAGCGACCGTCGTACCGGTCGGACCATTTCCACACTCAGATCGTCAAAGGCCCTTAGCCATGCCACACGCGACCGCGTTGACGTGCCGACACGTCTTGACCATTCTGCTTGGACTCGCCTGGGCTTGCCCGAGCGCGATCGCGGCGGACCCGCCAAAGTCATCGCCTCCGAACGTTCTGTTGATCCTTTCCGACGACCTGAACAACGACCTGGCGACCTTCGGCCACTCCCAGGTCTCATCGCCCAACCTCGATCGCCTGGCGCGCAAGGGGGTCCGATTCGAAAGGGCGTATTGCCAGTTTCCCCTCTGCAACCCGAGCAGGGCGTCGTTCATGACCGGCCTTCGACCCGACTCCACCGGCGTCAAGGAGAACGCCACCCACTTCCGGAAGAACCGCCCCGACGTGGTCACGCTCGGCCAGTTCTTCCAGAACCAGGGGTACGTCTCCGCGAGAGTCGGCAAGATCTACCATTACGGCGTCCCCGCGCAGATCGGCACGAGCGGGCTGGACGACCCGCCGACCTGGAACGAGGTCGTCAATCCCCGAGGACGCGACAAGGATGACGAGCCCGAGATCTTCAGCATCCGTCCAGGGAGCGGGTTCGGCGGCACACTGAGCTGGTTGGCCGCCGAGGGCGACGATTCCGAGCAGACCGACGGCAAGTCCGCCGCCGCGGCCGTCGGCTTGCTCGAGAAATACAAGGGGCGTCCGTTCTTCCTCGCCGTGGGCTTTTATCGTCCTCACACGCCTTACGTCGCTCCCAAAAAGTACTTCTCGCTTTATCCGACAGACTCCATCCGGCTGGTGAGCGAGCCAGGCCGTGAAGGCGTGCCCGCGCCCGCCTTGACCGTCAACCCGCCAAACTATGGGATCTCCGAGGACCTTCAGCGGCAAGCGATCCAGGCGTATCGCGCCTCGACCACCTTCATGGACGCGCAAGTCGGTATCCTGCTGGACGCCCTGGAACGCCTGGAGTTGGATCGGAACACGATCGTGGTCTTTCAGAGCGACCACGGCTACCATCTCGGCGAGCATGGGCTCTGGCAGAAACAATCGCTTTTCGAGGAATCGGCGCGGGTGCCCTTGATCGTCGCCGCCCCTGGCCAGAAGGGGAACGGCCAGGCGTCGAAGTCCCTCGTGGAGTTGATCGACGTCTATCCCACGCTCGTGGACCTCTGTGGCTTTTCTCCCCCGGCGCACCTACAAGGCGAGAGTCTCAAGCCAATTCTGGAAGATCCGACCCGCTCGGTGAAGTCGGCCGCGGTGACGCAGGTCCGCCGCGCGGGACAGGCCGCCAGCGCGACCCCGAGGAAAGCCCAGGCGAAACAGGCGCAACCCACCTTTGAGGGCTTCTCCGTTCGTTCCGATCGCTACCGTTACGTCGAGTGGGACGGCGGCCGAAGAGGGCGGCAACTCTACGACCATCAGAACGATCCAGCCGAGCGTAAGAACCTCGCCGAGGACCCGGCGATGGCGGACGTCGTCGCGGAACACCAACGGCTCCTGCGCTCGGCGTTGGACGGAGATTGAACGACGATCAGGCCTCGATGAGCACGTCGCGCACCACGTCGGGTCGTTCCCGGTGGTGCTCGACCGTGTTGAACGAGACGATGATCATCGGGGCCTCGCCGGTGTTCTGGATCGCGTGGGCGACTCCCGCGGGAAAGGTGAATCGGCAAGCTTCTCTCGCGGCCAGAGTCCGATCGACGACCGAGTCGCCATCCCGGTAGCGGACCAGCGCGGGGCCGATCACGACCGAGACCTCGGTCCCTTCGCGGTGAAAGTGGTTTCCACGGACGCATCCCGGGGCCGTCAAGACCAGGTGCGCGTTGCGCTGGGCCGCGAACTCCTCGGCGCGCAGGGGTTCCAGCACCAGGCCGCGATGGTCCGTCGGGTAGTCGATTCGTTCAAACGCCACACGGAGAGTCATCGGCATCCGTTTATTCCCTTCCAGGAGGCGGGGTTCGCCCGACACGATCAACCCGCCAGCTCAAGGTAGGCGAGGAGGTCGCGGAACTCTTGCTCCGTCATCAATCGGTGCAACCCCTCGGGCATCAGGGAGTCGCGAACCGGTCTGGCCTCCTCGACCTCCTCGGGCTTGACCACCACGACCTGGCCGTTGGCGTCGCCGTATTCAATTCCTTCGAGCGACTCGCCCAGCCTCGTGCCCTGGACGATCCTCCCGTCGCGGAGGGCGACGTTCCAGGTCGTGAACTGTGGGGCGACCTCCTTGTTCGGGTCGAGAATCGACTCGATGAGACGAGCGCGCCCCAGCGCGAGGCCGACGCGGGACAGGTCGGGGCCCGCCTTTCCGCCTCGACCGTCGTACTGGTGACAGCGGTAGCACCCGGGCCCCTTCGGATGGAAGAATAGCCTC
>JBFWRA010000602.1:0-4094 GCA_050249155.1 Isosphaeraceae bacterium
GCCCTGCTGGCGGGCCGTTCGTCGCTGGCGGTCTTGCCCACGGGGGCGGGCAAGAGCCTGTGCTATCAACTGCCCGCCCTCTTGCTGGACGGGCTCACGGTGGTCGTGTCGCCGCTCATCGCGCTGATGAAGGATCAGGTGGACGTCCTCCGCCGCCGAGGAGTCACCGCGGCCCGGCTCGACTCCACGCTGACCCGCGAGGAGGTTCGGCAGGTCTTCGACGACCTTCGCTCCGGCAGTCTCAAATTACTTTACGTGGCCCCGGAGCGTCTGGCCGGCGAGCGGCTCTTGCAGACTCTTTCCCGAGTCGACGTCGCGTTGCTGGCCATCGACGAGGCCCATTGCATCAGCGAGTGGGGGCACAACTTCCGTCCCGAATACCTCAAGCTCGCCCGCGCCTCGGTTCGCCTCAGGGCCGGCCGGGTCCTGGCGCTCACCGCCACGGCGACTCCGGAGGTGGCCAGCGATATCGCCGAGTCGCTCGGCGTCCAGACCGGCGACGTCGTCGTCACGGGATTTCATCGGCCGAACCTGGAGCTTCACGCCACCCCTTGCCGAACCGACCACCGCGCGGAACTCCTGGTCCAGCGGCTCAAGAGCCGCCCGCCGGGCCCCACGATCGTCTACGTGACCCTTCAGCGCACCGCGGAGGAAATCGCCGAGTTCCTCCGCGAGGAGGGCCTTCCCGCGGCCGCCTACCACGCGGGTCTCCTGGACGATCGTCGCGCCAGGATCCAGGATCGCTTCATGGCTTCCGACCGTGGCATCGTCGTCGCCACGATCGCCTTCGGCATGGGGATCGATAAATCCGACATTCGTTACGTCTATCATTTCAATCTGCCCAAGACTCTGGAAAACTACGCGCAAGAGATCGGCAGGGCGGGGAGGGACGGCCTGCCCTCGGTCTGCGAGACCTTCGCCACCGCCGACGACCTGGTCACCCTGGAGAACTTCACCTATGGGGACACGCCGACGCCCGCGGCCCTGGCGGGGTTGATCGACGAGTTGCTCGGTCTCGGCCAAACGTTCGACGTCTCGGTCCATGACCTGTCAGGCGCCCACGACGTCCGGCCGCTGGTCGTCCAGACCCTGCTCACGTATCTCGAACTGGAGGGCGTCCTCGAGGCGACCGGCCCGTTTTACTCCGATTGCAAGGTGCGGCTCGCCAGGCCGGTCGAGGAGATCGTCAGCCGGTTCGACCTCCGTCGCGCGGACTTTCTCCGCGAGATCTTACGCCGAGGAAAGCCGGGCCGCGTCTGGTTGACCATCGACACCGTGACCGTGGCCGAGGCGCTCGGCGAACCCCGGGCGCGGGTCATGTCCGCGATCAACTACCTGGCCGACGAGGGTGAACTGGATCTCCAGGTGGCGGGGGTTCGACAGGGCTACCGCCTGCTCCTTCCCAACGCGCCCCGGGTGTCGCTGCTCGGCTCGATGGTCGAACGGTTCCAGGGCAGGGAGGTTCGCGATATCGCCCGGACTCGGCAGGTGCTCGATTTCGCGACGGCACCAGGCTGCCTGACGCGCCGGCTCCTGGCGTACTTCGGTGAGCCCATGCCCGAGGATTGCGGCCACTGCGGGCGATGCCTCGGCGTGCCGGTCGACTCGCTACCGGCCCCGCGAAATCGCGATCTGGGCCCAACCGAACGGGCCGCGCTGACCCAGCTGAGAGCCGAGAATCATCCGGTTCTCGCCGAGCCCAGGGCGTTGGCCAGGTTACTCGCCGGTCTCTCCTCGCCGGCGACCGCCCGTGCCAGGCTCACCAGGCACGAGGCCTTCGGTGGGCTCGCCGACGTTCCGTTCCAGAGGATACTGGCCTTTATCGAAGACTGAGTCGACTCACTCACGCCCTGTACCTCGTCCCGCCGTCAAGGGGTGGCTTCGCCTCACGGAATCCTCAAGACCCGGTACTCACATGAAGACATCCAAGACCCTCCGATTCTCAGCGTTGCTCGGCGTTCTTCCGCTTGTCGCGCTCCTCGTGGGTACGGCCAGGCTCGCTCCGCTCTGGATGGGGAGGCAGCCCGGAGGCGGTTTCCTCGTCTCGTCCGGTCAAAAAATCGAGGCGGGGTCGATCTCCTTTCGAGGACGGCCCATCGAACTCGCCTCGCACCCCACCGGCGACTTTTACGCCGTGCTGATCAAGAACGCCGTGATCCTCGGCGATCGAACGGGCATCCGGGAAGGGACGACCGTGCCACTCGGCTCTGGGACCAACGCCGGCTTTCGAGGACTCGCCTGGTCCCCCGACGGGAACCGGCTCTTCGCGAGCACCGATCAAGGTCATGTGCAATCATTCATATTGGAAAACGGCCGGCTCCGCGCGGGGGAACCCATCGCGGTCGCGCCGCGGGGAAGTCGTGGGAACCCCGTGCCGGGGGGGATGGCGATCACCAGGGACGGGACCCGGATGTTCGTGACCGCCGCCAACCGCAACGCCGTCGCCGAGATCGACCTGACCACGCTTCAGTTCCTCCGCGAGCTTCCCGTCGAGAACCTTCCCTTCGAGGCCAGGCTGACCGAGGACGAGTCGACGCTCGTCGTGAGCAACTGGGGAGGCCGGATTCCCAGACCTGGGGATCGCACCAACAAGAGCCTCGATCATGACGTGGTCATCGACGAACGGGGGACCGTGGCCTCGGGAACCGTCAGCGTGATCGACCTCGCCTCGGGTCGCACGCGGCACGTCGAGGTCGGTCTGCACCCGACCGGCCTGGCGGTTTCCGAAGGCAAGGCTTACGTCGCCAACGCCCTGAGCGACACGGTCAGTGAGATCGACCTCGCGGCCGCGACCGTGATCCGATCGATCCCCCTGCGCTGGGAGAACCTCCGGATCTTCGGCGCGATGCCCAACGCGCTGGCCCTCCGCGGCCAGACCCTCTACGCGGCGGACGGCGGCGACAACGCCCTGGCCGAGATCGACCTGACCCGCGGCGAGGTGCGAGGTTACCGACCCGCGGGGTACTTCCCCATCGCCCTGGCGCTCAGCCCCGACGGCTCCTCCGCCTACGTGCTGAACACCAAGGGCAACGGCTCGGTGAGCAAGACCACCGTGGGTCAACCCGGCAACGCGCATGATTTTCAGGGGACCGTCACGGTCGTTGATCTGACCGCCGACCTCGCCGACGCGACGGAACGGGTCCGTCGCAACAATCAATGGCAAGCCGATCCCTCTCCCCCCGCGCTCAGGGTCTACGACGGGGCGATCAAGCATGTGATCTACATCATCAAGGAGAACCGGACCTACGACGAGATCTACGGAGACCTTCCCCAGGGCAACGGCGACCCGAGGCTTTGCAGCCTGGGCGAAACGGTGATGCCGAACCATCGGAAAATCGCCAGGGAGTTCACACTCTTCGATAATGGGTACGTCTCGGGGACGAACTCGGCCGATGGCCACGCCTGGTCGACCCAAAGCATGGCCAACGACTATCTCGAACACTTCTACGTCGGCTATTCCCGGACCTACCCCGACGACGGCAACGACGCCATGGCCCTCTCGACCGGTGGAGCCCTCTGGGACGCCGCGCTCAAGAAGGGCAAGTCCTTGCGAGTCTACGGCGAATACTGCGACGACGAGTTGAACAAGCTGGAACCACCCCCCCGCGATTGGTTCGAGGTCTGGGAGGATCGCAGGGCGGGCACGGGCAAGTTCAAGTTCCTCGCGTTCACCCGGGTGCCCAGCCTGGAGCCGCACATCAACCGCGAGTACCTCTACTGGCCCCTCTGGCAAAGCGACCAGCACCGCGCCGACGTCTTCCTGAAGGAATACGCCGAGTTCAGCGCGAAAGACCAGGTGCCCAACCTGATGATCCTCAGCCTCCCTTGCGACCACGCCGAGGGAACCAACCCCAGGTACCCGACCCCCCGCGCCATGATGGCCGACAACGACCTGGCCCTGGGCCGCATCGTCGAGGCGGTGAGCAAGAGCCCCCAGTGGAAAGAGACCTGCATCTTCGTGATCGAGGACGACGCCCAGGCCGGCCCCGACCACGTCGACGGCCACCGCACGGTTTACACCGCGATCAGCCCCTACACCCGCCGGAAGTTCGTCGACTCCACGTTCTACACGACGACGAACATGATTCGGTCGA
>JBFWRA010000603.1:0-4090 GCA_050249155.1 Isosphaeraceae bacterium
ACATGGGTTCTTACGAAAGATAGTTAAGATAGGCAGAAAAGAAACGTCGAGCCTCAAGCTGGAAAGAGAGGCAACCGATCCAAAAGCGGGATGAGAACCAGACCCGTGAGGGGCCTGGGACGACGTCAACAGGTCAGGTTGCCTCGAAGAGGCACCCAGGGAAGGCGTTGAACGTGGGGCGGACGGAATCGCCGGGCGCGTGGGATCGACATTGGGGTCGCCGAACCTCGAATGCGAGTCCTGAGCGTCGTGGTGGGGGCCGTCGGGCTCGGCGTGCATGGCGGGACCTTTCCGGGTGTCGACGCGAGGGGCCTCCGAGAGGGGACCTTCACCGTGCCATTGCCTCTGATGCGACGAACGCGCGACCGGGTCTGGATCGTCGCCTTGTTGGGTCTGACCTGGCTCGGGCCTCCCTGGTCCTCGATGGCGATGGCCGACCTTCAGTCGCGCCGGACGCCCGTCGTGGAGGCCGTCGCCAAGGTGCAGCCGTCGGTCGTCAGCATCTCCAGTGAGAAGCGGGCGGCGTCGAGCAGTCGTTGGCCTTTCTCGGCGGAAGAGAATGCCCGCCCAAGGGTTAGTGGAATGGGGACCGGCGTCATCCTGGACGGCCGGGGCTACGTTCTCACCAACCACCACGTGGTCGATAAAGTCCAGGGTATCGAGGTGCATCTCTCCGACGGCTCGGTCTACCCCGCCCGGGTGATCCAGTCCGACGAGGGAATGGACCTGGCCATGCTCAAGGTGGACTCGGGTCGGATCTTGCCGGCGGTCTCGATCGGCAATTCCTCCGACCTGATGGTCGGCGAGTCGGTCATCACGATCGGCAACGCCTTCGGTTATGAAAACACGGTCAGCGTGGGGATCGTCAGCGCCTTGAACCGGAACGTCACGTTGGCGGACGACCAGGTTTATCGCAACCTGATCCAGACCGACGCCTGCATCAATCCGGGCAACTCGGGAGGGCCGCTGATCAACATCGACGGCGAACTGATCGGCATCAACGTCGCGGTCCGAGCCGGAGCGCAGGGGATCGGATTCGCCTTGCCGATCGACGACGTGAAGAAGGTCGCCGCGGAAATGATGAGCACTCGACGCCTGGCCGCGACCTGGCATGGTCTAGTGGGCGAGGAGCTTCGGAAAGCCGCGGGCGCGATCCGGTCGGTCGTCCTCTCGGACGTGCAGCCGGGCAGTCCGGCTGAGGCCGCGGGGTTCAAGCCTGGCGACCACGTGATGAAGGTGGGTGACGTGCAAGTCTCGACCCCGCTCGACATCGAGCGAGGCTTGCTGGACGCCGCTCCGGGACGTCCGACCCGCGTTCAGATCCGCCGGGGAGAGAAGGACCAGGCGTTGGTCCTGGACGTGAAACCCCTGCCCCGGATGACCACCGACCCGACCGAGCAGGTCTGGCGAGTCCTGGGCATGCGGACCCAGCCGGTCACGTCCGAGTACGTGGTCGCGGCGTCCTCGAAGCTCCGAGGAGGGCTCTACGTCCGGGAGGTTCAACCCGGCGGAGTCGCGGAGGCGGCGAGGATTCGCAAGGGGGACATCCTGATCGGCATGAACGTGGGGGTCCGGAACTTCGAGACGATCCAGCCGGACAACATCCTCTTCGTCCTGAGGCAGCCGGAACTCGCCTCGACCCAGTCGGTCCAGTTCTACATCGTCCGGGGCAACGGCATCCATCAGGGGATGCTCAGTCTCTCGGGCGTTCCCAGCCTGGCGACGCTCAGCCGTTGAAGTCGGGTCGTCCTCAACCCGGAACTTCGTCCAGAGCCACCCCAAGGCCCGACCTCGTCGGGCCTTGGTTCGTTGACGGGGGGATTCTCACTGGCGCGGGAGTCGTTCGCGACGTCGTCCTGGACCCGGCGTCCATTCGCGGCTTAGAGCTCGATGGGCCAGGCCGCTTCGGGAGGATCGGCGACTTCGCGAGTGGACAGGAACGCCTTGAAGTCCCGATGCCATTTCAACGTGAACCATCGGACGCCGACCAGACTCCCGCCGTCCACCGTGATCTCCAGGGGATGAGCGCAATTCGACCCCGACGGCGCGACGTGGCATTGCGCCGCTGTTCCGGCGCAATGGATATCGACGTGTCGAACGTCTCTGTAAATCGTATACTGGCGGTCCTCATGAGTATGTCCGCAAAAGATATGCTCGACGTCGAGTTCCACCGCGGCGTCGATGAGCGCGCCGTCATCCAGGAGGGCCAGTAACGGGTCGTTTTTCTCGAATTCAGGCGGAAAATGGACCGCCCAGACGATGGCCCTGGTTTCGAAGCTCACGGCGCGTGTGGCGTGTTTCAGTTGATCGATCACGTGGAGGTACGCCTTGCCCTGGCCAAGATGAGCCATGGGCGTCTTCGAGGCGTCTCGGCTCCTCTGAAGGGTGAAGTCCGCGGCGACGATGGCCAATCGATCCGGACTGGAGCCTTCGCTGGGGCCTTCGCATTCGAGTAGCCAGGTTTGAGTTCTTCGTGGTCGCCTCCCGGGACTGAAAACCCTTCGCTTGAGCTCTCGAAATCGCCTCCAGCGGTCCTGGACCACGGGGGGCTGAGGGGTTTCCGGCCAGAATCGCGTGAAAACCCGTTCGAAGCGCGTTCCCCCCGCGCGTCCGAACCAACCATCGTAGCGATCGTGGTTTCCAGGCATGATCAACACACGATCCCTTGACTGGGTGAGCCCTTCGCGAGTCAGTCGCGGTCCGGCCAGTTTCTTCACCAGCTCCGCGATTTGAAACTCCGCCCACGCCAGATCGGCGGCCCGACCGTCCGTCGCCAGGTCGCCGGTCACCAGCACCGCGTCGAGGACCTCGCGACACGGCGAGACGACCTCGTCGAGCAAACACCGATAAATCTCAGGTGACCAGGATCCGTACGCCAATGGCGAGACCTTGCCCAGTGGGTTTCCCTCAGGTCGACGCACGTGGGGCCAGCCAAGGACGTTCGGCTTGACGCCAATATGGAGGTCGGAGAGGTGCAGGATCTGGAATGTGTACATGATGTGACCGTCGATAATGATCGCGGCGTCCGGGGTGGCGACGTGGACTTTTGTCAGAACTCACTTTGAAGATCCGGACGCCATCCTTCGAATCGCCGGATCCTGGCGAGGTTTTTTTCCTGGAACGGCGTCGCGTGAGGACGACGCGTATCTCCGCGACGCTGAGGTTGGACGGCCAGTTCGAGGTCCTCGTCACCCCTGACGACCAATTCTCCCCAGACCCCGGCCACGGAGCGTTCCCTCGCGGCGATGCGCAACTCCAGATGCAACTGATCGATCAACGGACCGCGCGGCGAAAGTCCCAATCCCAGCGCTTCGAGGAGTCGCTCCTGGACCAGAGGAGTGAGACGGTCTTTGAAGGTGACGGCGCGGGTCATGAGTTGGGAGGACTCGGATCCGTAGGAGTCGGATTCCTCGCGCGGCTCGCCGCGATCCGCCCGGACCTCCGCGGCGAGGGAGGCGAACGCGCGGCCGATTCGCTCTCTGACGACCTCTTGCATGACGACGAGTCGGGATTCCATGCTCAATTCCCGCGAGAGGTCCGGCCGGATCTCGATCCGATCCATCGGTCTCCTGAGCCAGTTCCAGACGACCTCGGGATACCACGGAGCGCAGACGAGAACCAAGCCGACCAGAATCGCGGACGTCCCCAGCATCCCCCAGGTTTCCCACAGGAAAGCCCATCCGTTCGACGCCCGCCAACCCGTGACTGTCAGTACGAGTAGTCCGATGAACGCGACGACGGAGCCTGGCACGACGAACCGCCTCCCTTCCTCGGCGGATCGATGGGCCTGGGAGGCTTTCACCACCAGACGCGCCAGTCGCTTGCTCGGTCGGAACTGGTAACTCCTCATGAGAATGCTCTCCGCGTCACTCGTCGTTCTGATGACGGATCTCATTGAAATCAAGCCGGGGATGGCGGGCAAGCCGATTCCGGTGGGTGACGTCGAACCGTCGTACAGGAGCGGCTCGCTCGATTGACGGCGGCCCCGCGCCTGGTACGCTGGGGAACCTTCGGGACGCCGCGGGTGTCCAGAGTCAGAGGACGACGTCCTTCACGGGTCCCGCCAGTCATCCACGAGAGGTCAACCGAC
>JBFWRA010000604.1:0-4088 GCA_050249155.1 Isosphaeraceae bacterium
TTGATTTATCCAACATAAGTATATTAATATAAAAATGATATCGGCCCCTACCGGAGGATTCCGGTCGGGGCCTTTCCAACGCGCGGGGGCGTTCCGGCGATCAGGGGAACGTGGGCGGGTGGAGGGGCGCGCCGTGACGGACCGCCGCGGATTCGGCCGCGAACCGAGGTTCGCGGCCGGTCGGAGCGAGGATCGGGCCGTCGTCGCCACCGGGCCCGAGCTGGAAGAGGTCGCGGACGACGTAGGCCCCTGAGGCGTCGAGCCCATCCAGTTCGGCGATTGTGACGACCCGGCGCACGCCCTCCGCATCACGCGCGACCTGGACCACCAGGTCAAGCGCCGCGGCGATCTGGCTACGGACGACAGGGATCGGGAGCTTCGCGTCGTTCATGAGGCAGAGGAGTTCGAGACGCAGGGCGGCGGTGTGCGGGTCGCTCGCGTGGACCGTGGCGAGGGAGCCGGCGTGGCCGGAGATCATCGACTGGACCAGGTCGAGCGCCTCGCCGCGGCGGACCTCGCCGACGATGACCCGGTCGGGCCGCATCCGGAGCGAGTTGACGAACAGGTCCCGGATGGTGAGGGCGCCCCGCCCGTCGGGCCGGGGTGGTTGGGCTTCGAGATAGAGCGTGTGGGGCTGGTGGAGACGCAACTCGGAGCTGTCCTCGATCACGATGATGCGCTCGGTTTCGGGAATCGCGCCGGAGAGGGCGTTGAGCAGCGTCGTCTTGCCGCTGCCGGTCCCCCCGGAGATGAGGATGTTCTTGTGGAGTCGGACGGCGATCTCGAGGAACTCCGCGGCGTCCGCGCCCAGGGTGCCGCGCTCGACCATCGCGGCGAGCGAGAAGTGCGCCGCGAGAAACTTCCGGATGGAGATGCAGGTTCCCTGGCGCGAGCCCGGGGGAAGCAGCACGTTGACGCGCGACCCGTCGGGGAGGCGAGCGTCGAGCGTCGGGTGGTCGGGATCGAGTGGACGATCGACGTATTCCGCGACGTTGAGCGCGGCGGCCCGCAGCGCTCCCTCGTCGCGGAACCGGACGTCGGCCTTCTCGATGCGCCCGGCGCGCTCGAAGTACACCGCCTCCGGGCCGTTGATCATGACTTCGGAAACGCCCGGGTCATCCAGTAGCCCGGCGATTGGGCCGAGAAAATGCCTCAGAGTCTCCTGGTAGATCGTCTTGAGTTCAACCGTCTGGTTCATCGCGACAGCCCTCGAAAGGTGTTCTCCGCGGGAACGCTGACCGAGCACGGCGCGGTGGATGGCCTCACGCGGAGAGCCCACACCAGGGTCTGGTCACTTCGTACGCCACGCGCCGACGCTGGTCTGGCGTCATCGACAGGTACGAGTCGGCCAGGTCGCCGCGATCGCGCCGGACCGCGTCGCGAAGGACCTTGGTCACCTGGGCGCAGTGACGGCTGATCGTCGACTTATGGACGCGGAGTCGGCAGGCGACCACGTTTTGGGGAGCCCCCTCGACTTCCACCTGGCTCCAGGTGCGCACCCGATCGTCTTCGATCGAGCCGAGGGCCCTCCTGAAGAGCGAAACGATCCGGCCGACCAGCTCGTCCCCCGCGACGCCGTCGTCGGGTTCGCCGACCGCGGCGGCCACTTCCGGAGAGGAGTCGATCGACGCGGATTCGTGCCCTCGCCGACCAACCCGCGTCAGGTAGGCGTTTCGCACCACCCGCCTGAGCCAGGCACGCATTGGGCAGAGGCCGAGAAAGCCGTCGAGCCGGCACGGCCGATGCCCGCGGGGCAACGCCAGCTCGACGGTAAACCCCTCGAGCTCGTGCTCCGCCCACGGGTCACCTAGACGACGAACCAGGTGCTCGACGACCGGCTGGTATTCGGTCTGAAACGTCCGCATCGCGTCCGGGTCACCGGAGCGGACGCCCTGGGCCAGCGCCACGTCGCGGAGGACGTCGTCTCGGAACCGGCCGAACGCGAGCCGACCGGCGCGGACGCGAGCGATCACCGTGTTCAGATCCACGTCAGGCTCATGTTGGGCGAACCGCCTCCAGTGATAAACCAGGGCCATCGCGACCCGCGCCCGATACCGCGCCCCCTCGGCACCCGGGGGGAGGCTCGCTCCCCATCCAGCGAGGTACTCGCTGGCCAACCCGTCGGCCGCGTCCGCCACGGCCGTCTCCGCCGCCTCGCCGAATCGTTCCGTCAAGTCGTCGAGCCACCGCTTCGCCACGTCGGGTAGTTGGGAGCGGAGGCCGGAATCTTCGATGGTGATCGCGACGAACATGGTTGTGACCCCATGGGGCCGACGGGCTCCGCACCGCTCCGACACCCTGTCAGAAGCCGCGCACCGGGTGTGACGCCGTGTCAAGACAGCTCTTGGCACCGCTTGTTTCCACCCGTGATCATGGATCCCGCCACGACCCGCTTACCCTGTGGTTACAGGAAATTCCGGCGAGGGTGACACGGCTTTCCTTGGCTGCAATTCCCGCGCGCCTCGATCGTCTTCCGGGCGGTTCCGAGAACCCAACCATCGCCTGAAGGAAGCGACGAGTCACCATGAGCGACCAATATGAGCTTTTCGAGCCCATCGGCCGCGGACATTACGGGGTCCTCCACCGCGGCCACGACCTGTCGCTGGACCGCCCCGTGGCGGTTCGGATCTTCGATCCGCGGTTCGTGCCCGACATTAAATCGAGACGGAAAGATCTATTGAATCTTTCGGTGAGCCGGCCTCGCTCGGTCGCGGCCCATCACCTGGACCGGGAACGGGCATGGCTGGTCATGGAGTTGTTAGGGGGCAACCTCGCCGACGAGGCGGCCCACGGGCCGATCACCGCGGAACGGCTGCGAACCGTGCTCGCGCAGACGCTCGAGGGGCTGGAGGCCCTGCATTCCGAGGGCCTGCTTCACGCCGCCCTCAAGCCCACCAACCTGCTCCGTGACGCGGGGGGGTCGATCAAGCTCAGCGATTCGCGGAACCTACGCTACGACGACGCTCCCGGCGGTCCGACCCTCGCCGAGATGCCACTCCCCTCCCACGCTCACGGCCCGCTGGGAAAATGGACGGCCCCGGAACTTCTCGACCCATACTTCGGAGCGGTCGGCCCGGCGCTCGATTTCTACAACCTCGGCGTTCTCGGCTTCGAGTTGCTCGTGGGTCCACGGTTCGACTCAATGGTGCTGGGCCGTTCGGCCCCCACACGCGACGCCGATTTGAGCTGGATGCGCTGGCACCAGTCGCGCGGCAAATCACTGCCCCCAGCGCTCGAGCTGGCACCGCGTCTTCCCGCGGACCTCACGGCCGTTCTCGACCGGCTTGTTCGAAAGCCGGTTGGCGAACGCTACGCGAGCGCCGCCGAGGCGCTGCGCGACCTGAATAGCCGAACCGTCACAGGTCTCCCATGCTCGGCTCTCCCCGTCGAGCAGCCTCAATCCCCCTCGCCGGAACCACTCCGCCGGGTCGAGGGCCCCAGGCGGTTGTTCGGCGGACCCGTTCGAGGCCGGAAGTCGCTCTCACGGACGGTCGGCGCACGATGGTTCGCCCTGGCCCTCCCTCCGCTCGTGGCATTGGTGACCATGACGGCGTGGATGGGTAACCGCCCAAACCCCCCGACTCGATCGCGGACCGTGGTCATCCTGAGCGAGCCCCCTGGAGTGGAGGTCACCCTCGACGGCGCGCGACTCCCGGGCCGGACACCGTACCGGCTGCCAGTCTCACTCGGTGCGCACACGGTCGGGCTGAAGCTCCGCGGTCATCAAGACACATCCGAGCGCGTCGACGTTCCTCCGGGAGACGGGCCCCTGGAACTCGGGCCCTTCACCCTGTCGAAGCGGATCTCGCTCGCGCGGGTTCGGATCAAGGCCTCGCCCACGCCCGACAGAATCAGCCTTGAGAACGTGCGCACGGGAGTGAGTCGCTCCTTCGAGGAGCCCGCCTTCCAGGTCACGGCGGGCGAGTACAGGATCGCGCTGGAACGCGCCGGCTACCGCACATTCCGCGACAGCTTCCACCTCGACGCCGAAGCCCGAGAGTTGGATCTCGGCCCGTTCCGACTCGTCCGCGCGTCCCGTCCCGTCCGGATCCCCTGCGACCCGCCCGGGGCCCGAATTCGCATCGCGG
>JBFWRA010000605.1:0-4083 GCA_050249155.1 Isosphaeraceae bacterium
TGGATTCGCGAGATCGACGTCAACCCGCTTTACGCCGCCCCCGAGGGGCTGCTGGCCCTCGACGCCAGGGTGATCCTCCACGGCCCCGAGATGACCCAGGACGCCCTGCCTCGCCCGGCGATCCGTCCCTACCCCACGCAGTACGTCGGGCGCTGGACCGCGCGCGACGGTCGAGAGATCCTCATCCGGCCGATCCGACCCGAGGACGAGCCCCTGCTGGTGACGTTCCACGGCACGCTCTCGGAGCGAAGCGTCTCCTTCCGCTACTTCCACGCGATGAAGCTCAGCACCCGGGTCGCGCACGACCGACTGACGCGGATCTGCTTCATCGACTATGACCGCGAGATGGCGCTGGTGGCCGAGGCGCGAAACCCCGAGACCCGCCAGCCCGAGTTGCTGGGCGTCGGCCGGCTCGCCAAGCGGTTCCCCGCCAACGAGGCCGAATTCGCACTTCTGGTCAGCGACAAGGCGCAGGGCCTGGGACTGGGCACCGAACTGCTCTCCCGCCTGATCGGCGTCGGCCGCGACGAGAAGGTTGACAGGATCACCGCCGAGATCCTCCCTGAGAACACCGAGATGCAGCGCGTCAGCCGTCGCCTGGGGTTCCGGCTGCTCCAGTCCCCCGGGGAGGCGATCGTGCGGGCGGAACTGGATTTGACGTGACGCGCGTCGTCGGCTCTGGTCACGGAGTGCTCGGCGGCGCGCCGGCGATCGGCTCCAGACTCACGTCGTCGATCCACATCTCACCGACGTCCGCGCCGGTGATCCGGAAATCCAGCGCCAGGGTCGTGGCCTCGGCCTCGGTCCGGAACACCCGTTCGACCTTCACCCAGCGGCCGACCACGTTCAGACACTCCTCGAACCCGCCAGCGGAAAGAACCTTCCAGGCGGTCGGCGTATCCTTGTACTGGGCCACCCGGGCGCGGCACTCCCCCTCGGTCCCTCGCGCGATGAAGTACCAGAATCGCAGCCGCATCGTCGTCGCGTAGCGGACCGGACGCTCGGGGTATCGGTAGTACTGATTGCCAGGCACGTGCGCCTCGACGTGCAGGCTGTCGGGGGCCGAGAGGAAGAACTGAGTGTCGCGGCGGTCCTCGGGAGGGGCCGGCCAAGAGAACCTGGGCTGCGCGAGGTATCGCTCGTCGTTCAGCGGCAAGACGTCCTGGAACGTCGCCGGGCCAAGGCTCAACTCGACCGCCCGGTGACCCAGGAGCGGGTCGTAATCGCCATGGAGAAAATGGAGATGGTCCAGGCGGAGCCGAACCCGCACCGAAGCGCCCGGCGCGATGCTCAAAATCGGCTGCCGGTCCACCGGCGCGAGCCGGCCCGCGGTCGATGGGGCCGGGGGAGGCGGAACGGGGAAATCGCCCTCGACGTCGACCCCGCCCTCGGCGGTCGGGTCCTCGGTCCAGACCTGAACGATCACACGCTCGCGGCAACGACCAGGCTCGTCCGCCGCGGGAATGACGTCCCCCAGACCCGACAGGCCGCCGTTGGGTCCCGAGACCACCACCGACGAGAGCCTGGGAACCGAATGAGTGGGAACCCTCGAATTCGAGACCCAGCCCTCGACCTTCGCGAGAATCTCCGTCGGAGTGACCACCAGCCCCGCCTGACCCTCATAACGCAGCCGGTAGAGGACCTGCCAGGCCCCCTGGTCCTGGACGATCGACCGCTCGACCATCGTCAACAAGGCGGGGGCGTCCTGTCGCGGAGCGGCCCCGAGGAGCGGAGCGACAAGAAGACAGCATGTGATCATTTTCAATTGTGTCAGCATCGACATGCGCTCCTTCCATGGGAGGTAAAGGGCCGTGGGCGTCGGGCGCGGCTCGAACGTGAGAGGGAAATGGAACGGGAACCGGGCGAAGTGGGTCGATCCAGGGTTCTGGGCGTGCCGGGCCGTCGCGTCGAGGGCCCGCGAGACCGGCGCCGCCCGGTCTTCGAGGGGGCGCGACGGGGCTCCACCTGAATTATCGATAGTTCACGGTCGACGATGCTGCAAATCGCGACGGGGAGGTGGTGCGGGATCGATGGATGTGGGGTTCGCGGGGCGGTTTTCCCAGGACGTCGGATCGGCCCGGAGAGGAGGCCGGCGGGATTCACGGGTTCACGGTCAGGTCAGGTCAGCGGCGATTGATCTTATCACTCGGGCTCTTCAAGGTCGTCCAGGTCGCAGGGCTCGGAGTCCGCGGCGCAGCGTCGCAGGAACTGGGGGAGGAAGCGATCGAGGAAGACGCCGACGGCGATCTGCGTGGTGGGGTTGTCCATGCCCCAAATGCTCGCGTGGGCCTCGTCGAGATCGGGGTCCATCTGGAGGTAGTAGCGCTCGTCGACGGCCAGGGAAACGGGAACTTCCTCCAGCCAGCGGTGGGCCAGGGCGTTGACGCCGGGGCCTCCCACCGAGATCGTCGGCAGACGCTGAAGGGGTTCGTCGTGGATCCAGCGAAAGTCGGCCACGACGCGAACGGCGATCCGCCCGAGTTCCTCCTTGTGGGCGGCGACGTATTGTTCCACTTTGTGTTTGAGGTAGTAGGCCAGCGGCCGGTCGAGTTCCTCGGCGCGGAGGCTACTGCCGGTCACGATCAGGAGGAGTTTTTCCCGCGACGAAGCCATGCGGGGCCCTTTCCGGCCTTGAGGCGTTGGGTCGTCGGGCGGGGCGTTCCCGCGTCGCTCGGCACCGGCCTCCCCTCCAACTTACTCGTCACACCCTGGGTTCGACAAGACGACCGGCCCGCTCGGGCGAGGGGTCACGGCGCCTCGTCGACCCCCTCGGTCGCCTTCCAGAGGGTGACTCGCCGCAGCGCGGAGCGAGCGGCCTGGAATTCGTCCGGCCCCTCGGCTTCGAAGTATTGCGAGACGGCTCGACGGCCAGCCAGGGGAATCACGCAGTGGAATCGAACGCGGCCGTCGGGCTCGCCGTCGATGCCGTAACGTGTGACTCCCAGGGCCTGGAGAGACTTCCGGACCCCTGGCCAGTCGGTCGGGTCGCCAGGTTCGGAAAGACTGGGGGCCTCGGGCTTCGGTGCCGGCGGGGCGGCCCCCTCGCCCTCGCCCTCGCCCGTCTTGCCGGCGACCGCCTTGCCGGCGAGCGAGGCCAGGGCCATCGCGGCGTCGGCCATCGACTTCGGACCGGTCGAGGACTTTGGCCTGGGTGGCTCGGGGTCGCCGGGGCTGGCCTGTGGCTCGGGCCGGTCCAGCGGGAGCGTTTCGGCGGTGGTCAGGGGGGGCAGGCTCACCCCCTCCGCCTCGGGAGTCGCCAGGGGGGTCTTCTCCGGGGGGGTCGACGACGCGCCGGCCATCGCGACGGCGGGGGCCTCGATCCGATCGCCCTGGCCGGTCCTCGGTGTGAGGGACCTGTCCGACCGGGTTTCGGTCGGTTCGACGGCCAGCGGCGGGATCGGGCGGGAGGGGAACTCGGACTCGGTCGAATCCGTCGGGTTCGCGGCGACGATCTGGGGACGGCTCTCGGTCGGTTCTTCTTCCACGTCGAGGTTGAACCGGTGGGTGATCTGCTCTTGCGCCCAGCGGAGGCCGGGGCCGTTGACGACCGCCCCCCCCGCGAATGACGCGGCCACGAGCATCACGGCGAACAGCGCCTGGCGCATGGGTGCGGCCTCCTTGCCACGGTCGCTCGTTCCGTGACGGAGTCTCCCGTCGCGGATCGATTCCAGGACGATTCCCGAGTGGCGACTCAAGGGGAGGCCGGTTTCGGCGAACTCCCTTTGGGGTGTCACGGGAGTCGTTTTGAAAAAGTCGGCGTATTGGACCCGAGATCGCGGGGGAGGGCAAGCCCGGTTCTCGCCTCCATCCCCCGGGGCCTTTCCGCCGCTTTGAGCGGGGGTTCCCTTTTGGCTGGTCCCTTTTGCTAGTCTGGAGAGCATGTTGGCGACGGTCCTGGGAACGCTCTGGTGGGTCGTCACGCTGCCGTTCCGGCTCCTGGTCGGGCTGGTCGAGCTGCTGGGCAGGCTCACGGCCCTGGTCCTGGGCTTTGGCCTGATGGTTCTGGGCGTGGCATTCTGGGCGGGCCCGGGGCCCTTGATCGGCGTACCCGTGTTCGTGGTGGGGCTCCTGCTCACGCTCCGC
>JBFWRA010000606.1:0-4080 GCA_050249155.1 Isosphaeraceae bacterium
TCGTTCGCCTCGACCCAGCGCAGGCCGTCCGGGTCGCAATCCTTCGCGTGCAGGGCGGGATGCGCGCGGTACGCGTGGTTGAGGTCGCTCAGCCAGCGCGCGATTCCCGCGTGCCGGGGATCGTCAAGCAGGTGCCAGTCCAGGCTGGCGTCGTGATTCCACTCACGAGTCTGACCAAACTCGCCCCCCATGAAGAGTAGCTTCTTTCCAGGTTGGGTGAACATATAGCCAAGCAGCAGTCGCAAGTTCGCGCGTTTGCCCCAATCGTCACCGGGCATCTTCTCCAGGAGGGATCGCTTGCCGTGAACGACCTCGTCGTGTGAAAGTGGAAGGATGAAGTTTTCCGTGAAAGCATAGACCGAGCGAAAGGTGAGTTGACCGTGCCGGTACTTCCGGTAAACCGGGTCCTGTGAGAGATACGCGAGCGTGTCGTGCATCCATCCCATGTCCCACTTGTAGCCAAACCCGAGCCCTCCCAGGTAGGTGGGTCGCGACGTGGAGGGCCATGCGGTGGATTCCTCGGCGAACGTCTGGACGTCGGGGAATCGCGAGTACACCTGTTCATTGAATCGCTTCAAGAAGTCGATGGCTTCCAGGTTCTCGCGACCGCCATACTTGTTGGGAATCCATTCGCCTTCCTTGCGAGAGTAGTCCAGGTAAAGCATCGACGCGACCGCGTCGACCCGGATGCCGTCGGCGTGGTATTTCTCCAGCCAGAACAGGCCTGAGTTCACGAGGAAGTTGGCTACCTCGTTGCGGCCGTAGTTGAAGATGTACGAGCCCCAGTCCGGATGAAAGCCCTGGCGACGGTCCGCGTGCTCGTACAGGTGGGTCCCGTCGAAGTAGCTCAGCCCATGTCCGTCGCAGGGGAAGTGGCTGGGCACCCAGTCCAGGATCACGCCGATTCCGTGCTGGTGCAGGGTGTCGATCAGGAACATGAAGTCCTGGGGACTCCCGTACCGGCTGGTCGGGGCGAAGAACCCCGTCATCTGGTAGCCCCAGGACCCGTAAAACGGGTGTTCCATGACGGGCAGGAATTCGACGTGCGTGAATCCGTTGCGGGTCAGGTACTCGGCCAGCGGCGAGGCGAGTTCGCGATACGAGAGCGGGCGGTTCCCCTCCTCGGGGACGCGCCTCCAGGACCCGACGTGCATCTCGTACACGGAGACGGGGGCCGCCAGCCCGACCTTCTCCTTGCGACGCTTGATCCAGGCGTCGTCATTCCACTTGTAACGCAGGTCCGTCACGATGGAGGCGGTCTCGGGTGAGACCTGGTTGGCGAAGGCGAAGGGGTCGGTCTTGTCGAACCGATACTCGCCGGGCCCTCGGACATGGTACTTGTAGAGCGCGCCGAGACCGATTCCCTCGACGAACCCTTCCCAGATGCCTGAATTTCCGCGAGGTTGCAAGGGAAAGGCGTCCGGGTTCCACCCGTTGAAGTCCCCCATCACGGACGTCTGGGTGGCGCTGGGGGCCCAGACGGCGAATCGGACCCCGGGGCGGCCGTCGGCCTCCGCCAGGTGCGCTCCCAGTTTCTCATAGAGATGATAATGACTTCCCTCGTTGAAGAGATGAAGGTCGTCGGCCGACAACCAGGATCGGTCGATCCTGGTCGTCGGCGCGTGGTTTCGTGGCCTGGTCATGGCGGATTCCTCGAGACCGCGTGGGAAGAGTCACCGACCCTTGAAGGTCAAGGACTCCTCAGGATGTCCAGGATGCCCAGCAGGGGCACCGAGACCCAGTCGGGGCGGTGTCCCAGCTCGTAGCCGAGCTCGTAAACCGCTTTGGAGAGGACGAACGCCTCGAAGAGGATCTTGAACTCGGCGTCCGTTCTGGGAAGGAACGCGGCGTCGCCGGCGGTCTCCCGATAGGACCGAACGAACGTCGAGGCGACCCAGCCATACCAGAATCGGCCCCAGGCCTCGGCTTGCGCGAAGTCCTCGGAGCGAACGACCCACTGTCCGCCGGTGTTGTCCTCTCCCCGTCCCAACAGCGTGGTGTACGCGGCGTAGTGGAACGACCGGACCATCCCCGCCACGTCACGTAGCGCGGATCGTTTGATCCTTCGATCGGTGACCGTGCGGAGCGGCTCCCCTTCGAAGTCGATGATGACGAAGTCCTTGCCTGTGAAGAGCACCTGCCCCAGGTGGTAGTCGCCGTGGATGCGGAACCGTTCACCAGTGAGTTTGGTGCTGGTGACCGCCTGGAACCGGGCGAGGACGTCGGACTGGGCGTTCAGCACTCGCGAGGCCAGATCCTGTTGAGCCTCGGGGAGTTTCTTGATTCGCTTCGCCAGCGTTTGGAAGACGCGGCTGGCCTCGGCTCGCATCGATTGGTAGATCGAGCGTTGATAGCTTGTGGACAACGGTTCGGGGCTGAACGCCGGGTCGAGTGGATCGGCCACCAGCGCCATGTGCATTTCCGCGGTCCGTCGCCCAAGAATGCGTACCGACTCCAGGTAAGGTCCGATCGCCTCGGCGGCGAGCGAGGGGACGTCCCGTTGTAAGTTGTCTCCGACTGAGGCGACTTGCTCGGGAAGCGTATGTTCCCCACCCTCCGAGCTGATCACGCGTTCCATGAACTGGCCAATCGCGTCGAGCGCGTTCTGCCATCCCGTCCCCTGATTGGGAACGAACCGAAGCAGGATGGCCAGGCTCATGGGTTCCGCTTTTCGCCTGCGGTATTCCAGGAAACCGAGGACCTGCGGACTGTGGGGGAATCGTTGCCGTTCGGAGAGGAATCGACCGATCTCCAGGTCCGGATTCACGCCGGGCTCGACTCGCCGGAACACTTTGAGGATATATCGATCTCCGAACACGATTGACGTGTTGCTTTGTTCCGCCTTGCTGAGAGTCGGCGCGAGGATCTCGTCGCCGACCTCCTCAGCGAGCGTCGCCAGTCCGACCGCCGCGAGCGTTCCCTCGGCGCCCTGGTACTTCTCGCCACGCGCCATGGCGGAAAGCAAGGTGGAGGAGAAGTCGGGATTCCACATCGCGTCGTACACGACCACCGGTTCGGCTCCGCCATGGCAGGCGAGGACCGCGTGCGGCAGTTCTCTCAGGACCCGATCCGCCTCGGCACCAAAAGCCACCGAGAGTGGCAACACGTAGACCTCGGAGTCGGTCTCGAAGTACTGAACGCTCAATCCGGTCATGTACACGGTCGACTCGCCAACCGTGACCGGAACGATTTCCTTGATCTCGACGTCCCGAATCTTGCGATTCTTGCCGCCAAACCAGCGCCTTTGGGTCAAGAAATTGGGGAGGATCGCGTTGAGCGCCTCCTTTGATTTGCCCTTGAGGAGCTTCTCCAGTCCTCCCCGGAACGCGATCTCGGGAAACTCGGTCGGCATGTTCGTCAGGCCGAGGACCGCGGGGCGCTGCGGTTGGATCGCGAACCAGTTGAAGGCGTGGGGACCAAGCATGACGGGATACGCGTTCGTCCCGATCACGGGGAACTCGACCCTCCCGAACAGCTCCAGCGGCACCTGACCTTGAAACGCCTCGAGATTCAATTCGGCGTGCTGAGTGAAGCGGGAGAGGTTCGCGATGACGAGGATCGTCTCGTCTTCATATCGGCGAATGAACGCCAGGATCTTC
The DNA here is from genome assembly GCA_050249155.1 of Isosphaeraceae bacterium. Taxonomy (GTDB): domain Bacteria; phylum Planctomycetota; class Planctomycetia; order Isosphaerales; family Isosphaeraceae; genus JBFWRA01. The sequence goes on from JBFWRA010000606.1 coordinate 3,600, forward strand.
GGATTCTCAGGGAGCAGGAACTCGATCGTCCCACGGCCGAACGCCTTGAAGCGCTTTCGGAGGTCGATCACCCGCTTCATCCACCAGAGCAGCGAGTTCAGATTGTTCTGCTGGGCCTCGACGTTGACCGCCTCGTAGTGGTACTCCGGGTCGATGATGACCGGCAGGTACAGTTTCTGGGGGTTGACCCGGGAGAAGCCAGCGTTTCGGTCGCCGTTCCACTGCATCGGCGTGCGGACCCCGTTTCGGTCGCCGAGATAGATGTTGTCCCCCATACCGATCTCGTCCCCGTAGTAGATCACGGGGGTTCCCGGCAGGGAGAACAACAGGCCGTTCATCAACTCGATGCGGCGTCGATTGTTCTCCAGCAGCGGGGCGAGCCGGCGGCGGATTCCCAGGTTGATCCGCGCCTGGGTGTCGGCCGCGTAGGCTCGGTACATGTAGTCGCGTTCCTCGTCGGTCACAGATCGGAAGAGCGTCG
>JBFWRA010000607.1:0-4079 GCA_050249155.1 Isosphaeraceae bacterium
CTCGTCCGAGGAGGGGATCGTCCAGGAACTCGATCCGGGAGGGCCGACCGGGGGACGAATCACGGTCATCCCCTCCCCGAACCTGACGATCGCGCCCGACCCGGACCGGGTCACGATTCAGCCTGGCCGAGAAGTCACCATGAGGCTCTCCGTGGATCGAAGCCCCGCGTTCAAGGGACGCGTCCCGATCGACGTGCGGAACCTCCCCTACGGAGTGCGGGTCATGAATATCGGGCTCAACGGAGTGCTCGTGACCGAGTCGCAGACCGATCGGACGATCACCCTGTACGCCGAACCCTGGGTTCAGCCGATGACCCGGCCGTTTTACGCCGTCGGCAAGGCGGAGTCGGCGGGGACCGAGCACAGCACGAAGCCGATCACCCTGGTGGTCGAGCCTGGGCCACCGGCCACGGCTTCCCGGTCGAATGGTCGAGCGGCGGGACTGGCCCCTTGATCCCCTTGGGAATCAAGTGAAAACCGCGACCAGCCAGAATCCAACGAACAGGACCCCGGACATCACCACGGAGGAAACGGTCAGGACGACCGTCGTGGCGGCGATCGCCTCGGCGTGCTCGCCCAGTCCTCGGGCGTCGCCAATCGAACCAACCGTCTGAAACAGAGTCATGACGGCGAGGAGCCCCGATCCGACGAGGCCGATCCCCGTGCCGAGCACGATCACGAGGACCCGGGTGTGCGGGTCGCGCGCGAGAGCCATGACGAGGCCAAGCCCGGCGGTCAGGAAGAGCATGTGCCAGAGTCGCATGCGATGGCTCCCTCCCCGAGTCGTCCGACGACTTGACGGGCCAAGGGTTGACCGGCGGATCGTTCGACGTTGAGAATACCTCCCCAAGCGGCCGCTGGCAAATCGCGAGGCCCGGCCGTACCCCGCCTTCGCGACACGGAGTTCCTCCTCTCATGCCCGCCCCGACCGTCTACAAGTTCTCGTTCGGCCCCTGGAATATCAGCACGGGTGCCGACCCCTTCGGTCCACCCGCCCGCGCCGAGGTGGCGTTCGGGAAGAAACTCAAAGCTTACAAGGAACTTGGATTCGACGCGGTCCAGTTCCACGACGACGACATCGTGCCCGCCGACCTGGACTGGCAGGCGACTCTGAAAGGGGTCAAGGAGGTCAAGAACGTTCTCGACGGCGAGGGGCTCTTCGTTGAGATCGTGGCGCCTCGGCTCTGGGAGGACCCAAGGACCGTGGACGGCGCGTTCACCGCGAACAGTCCGGCCGACCGCAAGTACGCGATCGACCGCGCCAAGCGCTGCGCCGATCTCGCGAGGGAGGTCGGTTGCCGGAACTACGTTCTCTGGCTGGCCCGGGAGGGGACCTACGCCCGCGAGTCGAAGGACTCGAAGACCGCGGTCGCGCGGATCGTCGAGGCGTGGAACGCGATCCTCGAACACGACACGGAGATCCGGATCCTCGGTGAGGCCAAGCCCAACGAGCCGATGGACCAGGCGTATCTCCCGACGGTCGGACATATGGTCGGAGTTTGTTACAAGACGATCGATCCCGCGCGCTCCGGCGTGCTCATCGAAAGCGCCCACTCCATTCTCGCGGGACTCGACCCGGCCGACGACATGGGCTACGCGCTCTATCACGACAAGCTCTGGAGCGTTCACCTCAACGACCAGAACGGCCTGAAGTACGACCAGGACAAGGTCTTCGGATCGGTCGACCTCCGCAGGGCGTTCGATCAGGTCTGGACCCTGGAGAAGAACGGCTACGGCCGAAACGGCGAGTGCGTCGGCCTCGACGTCAAGGCGATGCGAACCACGGTCGTCGAGGAGTCGACGTACCACCTGTCGCACTCGAAGACGATGTTCCTGCGGCTGTTGGACGTCGTTCGAGGCGTCGACGAGGCGAAGGTGGAGGAGTTTCGCCAGAATCGTCAGTACGAGCAACTCGAGATGCTTATCCTGAACGCGCTGACCGGGAAGTCCTGAGAACCGTCAATCCGAGTTCCTGGGAAGTCGGCCGGCGATCGTCCCTGGGGAAAGAGGCGCTTCAACCTTCTCGAAGAGTACGGAGACGGCGTCGCGATGCCGCTCCTTCCACTGGGGATCACGGCTCAATCGCCGGGCGAGGGGGCGCTCGGGGCGGACCCAGACCGCTCCGACGCCCTCTCGCTCCTGGATCTCGTCCCAGTCCGGCCCCCCTTCCAGGGCGTTCAGGTAACGAAGAATCCCCTCGCGACCATAAAGCTCGAAGCGATCGTCGATGAAGGCGAGCCGAAGCGGTCGAGTCTCGGATTCGATCATTCCGCCCCAGTCCTGCTCATGAAAGAGCCGGGCGTCCAGGGGAAGCCGGTTCACCTCGGCGAGCGCGGCGACCGGCCAACGCGACGGCTCGAAGGCTCCGTAGGGGACGCCCAGCAAGAGCCCGATTCCCAGCCCCAGGACGGCCAGAGGGGACCAGAACGACCAGGCCGCCGTCGCCTCGATCCCCACGCGGGACGCGTCTTCCTCTCGGGGGGAAAGCAGGCCGTCCAGAAGCATGGCCAGCCCGGGCGCGGCCGCCAGGGCGAACAACGGCGCGTTGCGCACCGAGGACAGCGCGAAATGCATCCAGATCAACGCGTGGCTCAACTCATAGCGCGAGATCCGCGAACGCGCGAAGGTCGGCACCGCGATCAGCGCCAGGATGACCCACTCCACGACCCTGGCGTCCGCCTTGCCGAACGGAATCGGCTGATACTCCTGAATCAGGTCGGTCACGTTCGCGGAGACGAGCAACCCCGCGACGTGCCGGTACAGACCAAACCCATAAGGATTGACCAGCGCGGCGACGATGCAAAGCACGCCCGCCGCCCCGAACTTGAGCACCTCGCGAAGTCGTTCCCGGCTCCAGGGTCCCGCGATCGCGTGGCCCGCCGCGGCGGTGAACACGACCACCGGCCCCGCCAGAAACCCGCCGTGGACGTTGGCCCAGAAGACCGAGAACACCGGCAACCATCCGACCACCCAACCCCCGCGCTCGTGCTGACGCCGGCAAACTCGCAAGAAGATCCAGAACAGGACCAACGTCAACAAGTGAGGACGTACCAGGAAGTGGATCGACCCCACACCCGCCGCGAGCACCGCCACGACCATCGCCACGATCGGGCGTCGCCCGTCCCGGAGCAAGCCTCTGGCGATCGTCGAGTAAAGGCCCGCCAGCAACAATCCGGAGCAAAGCACCGCCCCCGACCAGCCGGCCACGTCGACCACCCTGGCCAGGATCACGTCGAATAACCAGGACTGATCGACCCAGGGCGCGCCCCCCCTTGTGAACGTCAACGAATCGGCCCGGGGCACGCCTCCGGTGGTCAGGACGTCGCGGCCCAGCCTCGCGTGCCAGAAACTTCCTGGGTCGTTGAGCAGCCGATAACGGCCTCCCACCATCACGGAGATCAGCATCAGGAAGAACACCAGGTCGACGACGCCTGGAAACGTCGCCAGCCGCGGCCCCTGGTCCTGGATCCGCACCGGTTCGTCGCTCGTCTCCCGCATCGGCACGCACTCCTGAAACCGTCGTGGTTCGGGTTCCCCTCGCGTTACCATCCTAGTACGCGGAGCCGCCCAACGACGCGAACGCCCGACCCCCCAAGGGGATCGGGCGTCGGTTTTTGGTCTCAGGACTAGGCCGGGGATCACTTCCCGGTTTCTCGAGGGATCAGTGTGCCACGCGGTTCGTCCCACAAATCGGGAAGTGATTCCCGACTTGTCCCTCAGGGTTCCGTTTCGGTCGATCCGCCTGGGACCGATTCCGAGGCGCTGAGGGGGCGGAACGAGAAGTCGTGGCCCTCCCAGCCGATTTCCACGGTGCCGTTCTCACCGATCCGGTTGGACAACAACTCGGAGGCCAGGCGGTTGGCCAGGCGTTGCTGGATGATCCGCTTCAAGGGCCGAGCCCCGTAGGCGGGGTCGAATCCCTCCTCGGCGAGCTTTCGCCTGGCCTCGTCGGTCACCTGGATCTTGATTCCCGCCTCGGCCAGTTGGGACTCGAGCCTGCGGAGCTGAATGTCCACGATCTTGGTGAGTTCCTCGATTCGGAGCGGGTGGAAGATGATGGTCTCGTCGATCCGGTTGAG
>JBFWRA010000608.1:0-4074 GCA_050249155.1 Isosphaeraceae bacterium
TCATCTCATGGCGGAACTGGCCGTCGGGTAGGGTCGCTCCCTGGCCCCACGTTCGCACCAGGCCCGTGAAAGCCGATTCGGCAGCCGAGTTTCCGGGTCGCCTCCCTCGCTCGGAATCGTTGGCCTCCGGAGAGATCCTGGCGGGTCTCCGATTTCCGCAAGTTCGCTTGACCGAAACGTCGAAACCGCGTAAGTAGACGACTCTCTCGCTCTCGGGGACGCCTCCCAGTCAACTCGCCAAGTCGCCGAAACGCGCTCCCCGTCAAATGGAGATCACGGCCGAGACCTCGGGTCTCGTGGGGACGCCGGTCGGCCGCGGGGGTTCCGCGTTCGCGGGATCGCGCCATGGCCGGATCAACCTGAGCAGGCATCGTCGTCAAGGAAGCCGGCGTTGGATTGATCGGCGGCGAAAGGAGGACGGGTTGAAGATCCTTGAATCGTTGAGGAGGGTCATGGCCCTGGGGCTGGTGGCCCCGGCTGTTCTTCCCCTTCTGGCACGCGCCGACGAGCCCCCCACCGCCGTCCCCGTCCCAGCGACCTCGGCACCCGCCCCGGTCTCAGACTCGGTCGAGAAGGGCGCGAACCCCGGCGCGACGCGATCAGAGCCCCCGGTGGCTCCCCGGAAGTATCTCGAAGCGGGAGCGCGACTCTTCAACACCGAGCGATTCGAACTCGCGGCCACCTACCTCCGCGCCGCGCACCTTTACCGTGAGCGCCTCACGCCGAGCGAGCGAATCGTCCTGGACGTTTACCGGGAAAAGTTGGCCGCCTATCTCAAGAAGCCCGCTCCCACCACGCCCCCGGTTTCCCCGCGCTCGACCGACTCCGGCGTCGTTCCCACGGCCACGGTCGTCGACCCGGTGAAGGCACTCTCCAGGCGCCCCGACCCACTTGAGGCGGAGATCTTTAGGGCCATTTCCTCGCCTGGTCCCGTCGGCGCGTCGGACGATTCGCCTACGCTTTCGCCAGAGGCCAGGCCGAAAACCGACGCGGGGGGGGGGAGCCGCGGTTCAGCCACCTGGCGCGACACGTCCGACACCAAGCAAAAGGCCCGCTGGCTCTTGCAACTCGCCCGAGAGCAGATCCTGAAGCGCAACTTCGAGGTGGCCGCGCAGGCCATCGCCGAGGCCCGCGGCATGGACGTGAAATGGACCGTCTTTGACGAGACCCCCGAGCGACTGACCGAGGCGCTCGAAGAGGCCCGCGACGAGGCGGGGCCCACACCCTCGGGCGACCGCTCCGTCGCCCGTGATCGAAAGACCGCCAAGGCCCGCCTCCGAGCGGCCCGCGAGGCGATTCAGACCAATGACCTCGACCGTGCCGAGGCGATCGTCCGCGAGGTCCGGTCGTGGGGCGTTGGCTTCAATTTGTTCGATGACACTCCCGATCGCGTCGCGGCGACGATCCACGAGGCGCGTTACAGGGCGGCCTTGCGAAGCGCCGAGTTGTCGGTCAAATCGTACCAATTCCCGATGGATCCGCGGGTCGCTCCTCCCCAGTCATCACAGATCAAAAAATAAAGGAACGTCCCGATCAAAGGGGCGAGGGGCCCGGGTCATGACGCCCGGGGATGGGCCGGTCGGCCTTTCCCCGGGCGTCTTCGCGCGCGGGGGTGACCTCCACCGTCGGATCGGAACGATGGGGTCCCGTCTTCCCGATGATATCGAGGAGGGGCTCGGCCTGGCCTTCCGATCACGTCGGGCGGATCGGTGGGAAAAGTGGCCACCTCGGATTCGTCGTAAACGTCGTTTCTTTCGATGTTTAGGGTGGCGGAGCGAGTCTCGGTCGGACTCGCCGCGAAGTTACCTATGGGACGGTCGCCCGGACAACCTCGTGGTGCCCTCGTGACGCATAACACTCGTTCGACTTTTTTTCAGGATGACGCCGAACTCGCCTCGTATCCGCCGCTGCCGCCGAACGCGAGCGTGGGGAAGCGCTGGAGGTTCCGCCGTAACGTGGTGATCTACGTCGCTCATCGTCACGGGATCTCGCAGAGGGTCCTGGCCGACGTCTTCGACCTTCCGAGGTCGAGGATCGCCTCGATTATCAAAGAGTTTTCCGCATTCGAATAACTTGAGGGGCGATCGATCCGAGGCCCGACTCCCTCGCGGCCCCGGCTCGGGTCGCGGCGTGGGTCGGCGAGCCCCGGGCGGTCGGTTCGCCGTCGCCATGCCCACGCGAGAGCCACCATGTTCACTCAATTCCAACGACCCCGGCGAGACCCCACCGGTCTCCTCCGCCACACTCTGGCACTGGGTTTACGCCTATACCGGGGTCAAGATCGCCTATCAAAAGGTGTGTCCCTGTCATGATTCTCCCTGGGACTACTTCGCCGGCCTGTATTTCAATCGTCCGCCGCTGGCCCTGGTGCTGGGGCCTCGTGGGGGCGGGAAGTCTTTTCTCTCCGCGCTGAACACGCACGTCACCTGCCGGTGGAATCCTCGGCACGGAACCCGAATCCTGGGGGGGAGCAGAGCGCAGTCCGAGCAGGTGTATCGTGTGCTCCGAGAGACGGTTTTTCAGGGCAAGGGGCCCGTTGGTTCGGACGCCCGCGCCATCACTCGCCTTCTGAAAGGGGAAGCGCTCTACCGAAACGGTTCCGAGGTGGCGATCCTCGGCGCGTCGAGCACCAGCGTCAGGGGTCCGCACGTCCCTTCCCTGAAGCTCGACGAGGTTGACGAGATCGATCCCGATCTCCGCGAGGCGGCGATGGGGATGTGCATGGACCGCGAGGATTCGAAAGCCTCCGTGGTGATGACCTCCACCTGGCATCGGGTCAACGGTCCGATGGCGACGTTGATGGACCAGGCCCGCGGAGGCGCGTTCCCACTCTACGAATTCTGCATGTTCGAGGTGCTGGAGCGTTGCCCGGAATCGCGGTCGGGCCCTCGGCTGGAGGAGTGTCCCTCCTGTCCCCTGGTGCGCTACTGCCATGACGTCTCCGACGGAGGCTTGCCGAAGGCGAAGCGATCCAACGGCCATTACTCGATCGACGCTTTGATTCAGAAACTCCGGTCCACCAGCGCCCGGACCTTCGAGGCCGACTACCTGTGCAAGGGGCCCCGATCCGACGGGCTCTGGTTCCCTGGGTTTGACGAGACTCGACACGTGAGCCCCCTCGCCGAGTTCGAACCGGGCCTGCCGGTGCATCTCGCGATCGACTCCGGGGTGTTCACCGGGGCGGTCTTCTTTCAGGTGGCGAGGCAGACGACTTCGACGGGGATTGTCGAGGAGATCCGGGTGTTCGCGGAGCACCTCGCGGAGAACCTGCCAGCGGAGCGGAACGCCAGGGCGATTCAGGAGGTCGCCCGGAATCGCTGCCAGGGGAGGCTCGACGTGATCTCGACCGATCCCGCCGGCGGGGCGCGGAACCCGGTCGGCCCGACGGTCATCGGCGAGTATGAGCGCGCGGGAATTCGACCGCTACGTCGCTGGCCTGTTGGTTCGGTGGCTGACGGCCTGGCCCTGGTGGAGTCGTTCGTCGACCCCGCCGACGGCCGATCGAGGCTGACGATCCACCCTCGATGCGTCGCGACCATCCGCGCGCTGCGGAACTACCGGCGGGCTCGACGCGCCGGCCAGTGGCAGGACTATCCGGAGGATCCCCAACATCCCCACGAGGATCTCGTCGACGCGCTTCGGGGCGGGCTGCGGGTCTGTTTCCCCGAGGGGCGCACTCCACACACGAGTCTAGTCCGGGTTCCGGCCCGACAGGTTTTCTGATGCGATCCAACCAATCGACCCGTGAACTCATCGATCGCCGCCACCCCGAGTGGCGCGAACATCACCTGCGCTGGCGTTGGATGCTCGACTCCCTCGAAGGGGGCGAGCGCTACCGCCAGGCGGTCTACGGCTTTGACCACCATGGTCTGCCGGTTCGCAACTTGATCCGTCACAAGCGTGAGTATCCCGATCCTCGCGAGCCCCACGGGGCGCTTGGAGGGGCCGCCGGAGGGTTCCCGCAGCTCGGGGGACACGGCATCGGCCAGGACCCGGCGGTCCGCGCGTCGGATGACGACTACGAACTCCGTCGCGCCCGGACACCCGTGCCGACGTTCGTCGCCGACTCGGTGG
>JBFWRA010000609.1:0-4070 GCA_050249155.1 Isosphaeraceae bacterium
GAAAGGGGGCGGCGCGGGCCGGGTTCAGGTGAGCGGGGCCGAAGCCGAGGCCGTCGGAGCGTTGCCCATCGCCACGGTCACCGGATCCCGGCTCACCGTACCCGGCTTGGCGGACGGCAGCGCCGCCAGGGCGGACCGGGCGGCGACGGCCATGTCGCGCAGTTCCGGCGGGGCCAGGCGTTCCCAGTGCTTGCTCATCACCATGCCGATCTCGTTGAGCAGCGATTCGCCGGCGGTCAAATCCTTGGACCTGTCCGCGCCGCTGGTATACGCGTTGGCGAAGTTGTCGATGGCGGCTCGCACGCCGGCCAGGTCGTCCTTGTTGACGTTCTCGTTTTCAAGGAGCCCCGACGTGAGGTACCTGAGGCTTCCGCCGGCCCACATCGAGGGGAAGTTCATCCAGGAACCGTGATCGATCGGCCCGTCGGGTTGCGGAGTCGGCGGGGCCTTCGGGTCGCGGATGCTTCGGGTGAAGTCGCTCATCGCGGTGTTGAACGCCTTCCAGGCGGCCTTGTCCTTGGCGAGGTCGGTACCGCCGGTGTACGAATCGGCGAAGGTGGCGGTGGCGTCCTTCAAGGCGTTGGCCGCGCTGGTCGAGGTCACGTTGACCTGGGTCCAGATGCTCAGGGCCAGGTCGTCGAGGACCCCCTGGAACGCGTCGACCGCGGCCTTGTCCTTGGCGGCGTCGGCTCCGAGGGTGTGGTTGGCCACGAGGTCGGCGGCGGCTGATTTCAGGGTCGCGACCGCTTCCGCGTTCAGGACCGCGCCTTCGAGCATGTCATAGGGCATGGGGACGAAGTCGGGGTCGACGAGCATCGTCTCGTCGGACGCGGCCATCCTCCCGCCCCCTCCCATGCCACCGGAACCCGGCGTCACCATCGCGGCGTCGGTCGCCACGGGGGGCGCGTCGGCCACCAGGGCACCGGGCTTGGCCAGGGCGCTGGACGGCACCGCCACCCGGTTGTTCACGTTGCTCGACAGGGGCCGGAAACTGCCGCCGAGCGCGGCGTACGAGACCGGTCGCAGGCTGTTCCCGTAGGCCGACTGGTTGACGCCCGGAGATCCGATCGAGAGGGTGCTCGTGTTGAGATGATACAGGGTGGACGTCGAAGGGGCGACGGTGGTCGGCGGAGGGGCCTGGGGCCGGTAAACCGGGGTCAGCGGGTTCGCCGGGGTCGGCGTGTACAACTGGCTATTGGGCGGCGTGGCGCTGAGCGCCGGATTGACCTGACCGGGCGTCGCCATCACGGTGGGCCCGCGCATCGGTCGGGGCATGGGGCCTCGCGCGCCCCCTCGGTTCCCCATGGGGAATCCCCGGTTCGGACCCCCCTGCCCCGGGGTGATCGGCCCGGTCAGGGCCACCCGCTGGGCCAGGCGCATGAGAGCGTTCATCGGGTTGCCGGCGCTCAAGAGTTGCCGGTCCTCGAGCGCTTCCCACGAAGTTCCCCGGAATTTACGCCGTTCGTTCATCACCGGTCTCCCGTTCTCCCAGCGTCCCGGCACGGTGCCAGCCCGCCCGTGGGCGAGGATCGGTCCGTTCGCGAGACGACCGGGAGGGTCTCCTGGTTCATAACTTGTTCGGAGTGCCGGGCTTACCGACGTTCTCGGCGCGGGCCCGGAACCCGTCGACACGCCCGCGGGATCTTCCGCGCGGGCCTTGGCCGCGACCAACCCCCGACCGTCGCACCGTTCGGCCACGCGGCGGACGGCCCGGCAAGAGGGCGGATTCCTTGGTAAGATCGGCATGACCGGCGATTGGGCTTGATCGATTCATTCCGGATCGTCGACAAAACCAGAGAGAGCGTGACGGAGTTTGGCGAGCGCCCCCGTCGGCTCGCAACGCATTCGCGAGGTTCGCCCAGTCGCCTTGACGGCCCACACGACGACCCAGAGCCCACCCACGATGTCCACCGCCACGATCTCGACCGAGGCCCTGCGAGACCGGCTGACCCGCGCGAGCCGCGCGGAGGTCTCCTTCGACCGGGGCACCCGGATGCTTTACGCGACGGACGCCAGCCTTTATCAGATCGAGCCCGTCGGAGTCGTCGTTCCCAGAACCGTCCAGGACGTGGCGGCGGTCGTCCGCGTCGCGGCCGAGGCGGGGGTGCCGATCGTGCCCCGGGGAGGAGCCACCAGCCTCTCGGGCCAGACGGTCGGTCCGGCGATCGTGATCGATTTCTCGAAATATCTGAATCGCATTGGAGTCGTCGATCGTGACGCGATGACCGTCAAGGTCGAGCCGGGGGTCGTGCTGGACCAGCTCAACGCCCACCTCAAGCCTCTGGGTTTGATGTTCGGCCCGGACGTCTCCACGTCCGACCGCGCCACGATCGGGGGGATGATCGGCAACAATTCGGCGGGGGCCAGGTCGCTTCGCTACGGGAAGACCGTCGATCACGTTCGGTCCGTCGACGTGGTGACGTCCGACGGCCAGACGGCCACGCTCGGCCCCGTGCCCGAGGACCAGCTCGACGCGATCTGCGACCGGCCCGACCTTCTGGGCCGGGCCCACCGCGCCGTTCGCGACGCCGTCGCCGAACACCGCGACGCGATCGCGGAACGGTTTCCCAGGATTCTGCGGCGGGTCAGCGGGTACAACCTCGACGAGTTCGTCCCCGGTCTGTCCGTTCGACCGGCGGGCTGGGTCGACGAGCCCTGGAGCTTCAATCTGGCCAGGCTGATCGTCGGTTCCGAGGGTACGCTCGCGGTGGTCCAGGGGGCCGAGTTGAAGGTCGTCCCCTTGCCGAAGGCTCAGGGGTTGGTCGTCCTCTCGTTCGCGACGATCCCCGCGGCGCTGGACCGGCTCAACGAGATGGTGGCGACCGGCCCGGTCTCCGTCGAGATGCTCGACCGGATGATCCTGGAACTCGCCGCGACGAATCCCCTCTACGCGAAAAAACTGACGTTCGCCGAGGGGCTTCCCGAGGCGGTCCTCGCCGCGCAGTTTTACGCGGACGACGAGGAGGAGCTTGTCGATCGGATCGAGAGCCTCGCCAGGCTCTTCGAGGGGAAGCCGGGGGTTCTCGGCGTGACGAGGTGCCTGACCGCCGCGTCTCGCGACGACTTCTGGAAGGTCCGCAAGGCGGGGTTTTCCCTGCTGATGGCGATGGTCGGCGACGCCAAGCCCGTGGCGTTCGTCGAGGATACCGCGGTGAGCCCCGATCGGCTCCCCGCGTTTTACGACCGGTTTCGCCAGATCATCCAGCGCCAGGGACTTCGGGCGGCCTGCTACGGCCACGCGGACGTGGGATGCCTGCACATTCGACCGATCGTGAACGTGAAGACGGCCGAGGGGATCGGCCAGCTTCGCTCCATCGCCCGGGAGGTGTCCGACCTGGTGGCCGAGTTCGAAGGCGCGATGAGTGGCGAGCACGGCGACGGCCTGGCGCGGAGCGGCTGGAACGCCAAGCTGTTCGGACCCGAGGTTTACGCCTGCTTCGAGGCCGTCAAGCGCGCCTTCGACCCGCGCGACCTGATGAACCCCGGAAAAGTCGTGGCCGCGCCGGACCTCGGCGAGAACCTGCGTATGGGGCCTTCGTATCATCCCGAGGAGCCCGCCACGACTGTTCTGGACTTCGACGCCCAGGGTGGGTTCGCCCGAGCCGTGGAGATGTGTTCGGGCGTCGGCGCGTGCCGGAAGACGACCGGCGGGACCATGTGCCCCAGCTACATGGTCACCCGCGACGAGATGCACTCGACCCGTGGCCGGGCCAACGCGCTGAGGCTCGTGATGACCGGCGAGCTTCGCGACGGGTGGTCCAACGACACGCTTCACGAAGCGCTCGATCTGTGCCTGCAATGCAAGGCGTGCAAGACCGAATGCCCCTCCAACGTGGACATGGCGAAGCTGAAGGCCGAGGTGCTCCACCAACGCTATCAGGGGCGACCCGCGCCGCTGGCGTCGGTCTTGATGGCTCGAATCGGCCGACTCAACGCGATCGGCTCGGCGACCGCGCCCCTGGCGAACTGGACCTTGCGACAACCCGCGTTCCGATGGTTGCAGGAGAAGGCGCTGGGGGTGGACCGCCGTCGAGTCCTGCCGACGTTCGCGTCGAATCACCTTCGGAAGT
>JBFWRA010000610.1:0-4064 GCA_050249155.1 Isosphaeraceae bacterium
CTCGAACGTGGAGGCGCTCCAGAGGCGCGCGCGGTCCATCTACGCGGAGCGTGACGCGAGACGTGAGGCCCTTGACGCCCTGGAGGCCGAGGGAGGCGTCGCCGCGCCCAGCACGCTCCTGGCGCAGGGGGTTCCGACGAATACCGAGGAGCACGCTCGACTCCAGGACGCGATCGCCCTGACCGAGGCCCGCCTCGACGAACTCAAGCGGTTCCATGAGCGTCGAAGCTTCGACCCCGAGTCGACCGAATGGCTCGGAACACGGCGGGACGAACTCCTCAAGCACCGTGCCAAGAGTCAGTACTGGGTGAGCTGGGGTGATCGGATCGAGCCGATCGTCGTGCGCTACTTTCCGCGCGACGGCTTTCGGACGCTACTCCTGTTGCTCGTCCTGGTGATGAGTTCGGTCGCGCTGAAAGGACTCTTCCTCTTCCTTCAGGAAGTGCTCGTCGCCGACGTGATGCAACTCACCCTCTTCAGCATTCGGAACCTGTTCTACCGCAGGACGATCGCGCTGGACCTGTCCAGCTTCGGCGATCAGGGTTCGTCCGAGCTGATGTCACGTTTCACCAACGACATGGATTCACTTTCTCAAGGGCTGAACACCCTTTTGAGCAAGGTGATTCGCGAGCCTCTGCGCGCTCTGAGCTGCTTCTGCATCGCGCTCTGGCTGAACTGGCGTCTCACCTGCCTGACGCTCGTTCTGGTGCCGGTCTCGGCCTACACCGCCAATCGCGCGGGCAAGCTCATGAAGCGCGCGGTGCGTCGCTCGCTCGAAAGTATGTCGAACATTTACAAGATCCTCCAGGAAACCTTCCAGGGGATCGTCGTGGTGAAAGCCTACACCCAGGAACGCCGCGAACGCCGCCGCTTTTTTCTCGAAACCAAGAGCCTGTACAAGAAAAGTGTGAAGGTCGCCAAGATCGACGCGATGTCCGACCCGGTCCTGGAAATGCTCTCGCTCTCGATGGTCTCGATCGCGCTGCTGGCCGGGGCTTATCTCGTCCTGAAGAAAACGATCTTCCTAGACCTCGGCCTCTTCAAGCTCCAGCTCGCCTCGCAACGCATGGCCCTGGAAGACCTGCTCTTCCTCTACGCGAACCTGGCCATGATCTCCGACCCCGTCCGCAAGCTGGCCAACGTGCACTCACGCATTCAGCGGGCCGCGGCGGCGTCGGACCGAATCTGCGCCCTGATGGATCGCACGCCCCGGGTCGCGGACAAGCCACGACCCGTCCGACTCGCCCGGCATCACCTGGCCATCGAGTTTGACGACGTCGTCTTCGGCTACAACGACCGGGAGAAGGTCCTGCGAGGGGTCGACCTGACCGTCCGGCACGGCGAGACCATCGCGCTGGTCGGACCCAACGGATGCGGCAAGTCCACGTTGATGAGCCTCTTGCCGCGATTCTGGGACGTGAACTCGGGCGCGATTCGAATCGACGGACACGACCTCCGCGACGTCTCACTCCGCAGCCTCCGCTCGCAGATCGGCATGGTGATCCAGGACACGATCCTCTTTGAGGACACGGTGGCCAACAACATCGCCTACGGCAATCGGGGCGCGAGTCGAGACGAGATCGTCGCCGCGGCGAAGCGATCCTACGCCCACCAGTTCATCTCCAACCTCCCCGAAGGCTACGACACCCTGATCGGGGAACGCGGCCTGGGACTCTCCGGCGGACAGCGACAACGAATCGCCCTGGCCCGAGCGATGCTCCGCGACCCCGCCATCCTGATCCTCGACGAAGCCACGAGCGCCGTGGACATCCAGGACGAGGCCCTGATCCGCAAGGCGATCGAGGAGTTCGCCAGGGGCAGAACCACCTTCCTGATCACCCACAGCCTGGGTTCGCTCCAGTTCGCCGACCGAATCGTCCTGATGAACGGTGGCAAGATCGAGGCCGTGGGAACCGAGTCTGAACTCAGACGGGGCTCCCTCCTCTATCGCAGGCTCCACGATATCCACTTTCACCGCGAGACCGCCTGAGTCCGCCACGTACCCCTCCCGGTCGACTCTCCGATTCCCTCCAATCCTCAAGAATTCGGAGTCACGCGGTGGCGTGGACCTCGTAGTAGTGGGCGCATGGATCGATGCACCTACTGATGACGCGAGCCATGCGGGATCGATTGCGTCGGTGAAACCCTTTGCCGAGAACTGGCTCGTCGCGTAAGCTTTAAGTGTTTGAGTCGCGTCTCGTTCCGCTCACTCGCCCGTCCGCACGCCGTTCCGATCGGAAAGGTCGCCACTTCCGGGAGTCGCACGATGATCCTGAGCCGACGATGGCCAAGCGCGGGTCGGGTTCTGTCCACGACGTTGACAGGGCTTACCTTGGCGTTTTTGGGACTCCGTGGAGCGTCGGCCGACGACCACACGCCCAGTCCGCCAAGACTCGCTCAACTCCCCTTGATCGATGAGTTGATCAAGGCTCAGTGGGACGAGGCGGGGATCAAACCCTCCGCCGTCGCGACGGATCCGGAATTCTTGCGACGCGCCTATCTGGACCTTCTGGGAAGGATTCCCAATCTCGCGGAGACTCAGGCGTTCCTCGGCTCGAAGGGAACGGAGAAGCGGCGAAAGCTCGTGGAACACCTGATGAACCAGCCGGATTTCGCGCGGAACTTCGCGAACGTCTGGTCGGCGTTGTTGATCGGCCGGCAACGGCCCCGGCGCGAGGTGGACCGGGACGCGCTGAACGCCTGGCTTCGGCGCCAGTTCCTCGACGGCACGCCCTGGGATCGAGTCGTCTACGAACTCGTCACGGCCAAGGGTTCCAACAAGGAAAACGGCGCGGTGAATTTCAGCCTGGCCCACCTGGACTCGGGCGCCGTGCCGCTGACCTCGATGACGACCCGTCTCTTCCTGGGTAAGCAGATCCAGTGCACCCAGTGCCACGATCACCCCACCAACGACTGGAAACAACGAGACTTCTGGGGAATCAACGCGTTTTTCAAGGGGCTCCGTCGTCGCGACGTCAGGAAGGCGACCGTGACAGGCGCGGTGGACTACGACCACACCGAGTTGACCGACGAACCAACCGAGGCGTTTTCCCAGTTCGATCGGCGGAACGGCCTGGTCGGGATCGCGTATCCACGCTACATCGACGGCCGCGAGATCAGCCCTGGGACCGACGTGGACCGTCGCGTGGAGCTGGGCAAGTTCATCGCGGACCCCGGGAACATGGACCTGGCCAGGGCCTTCGTGAACCGGATGTGGGGCCACTTCCTGGGGAGGGGAATCGTCCACCCGGTCGATGATTTTGGGGATCACAACCCACCGAGTCATCCGGAACTACTGAACCGACTGGCCGAGGAATTCCGGAAAAGCGATTATGACGTGCGGTCGTTGATTCGATGGATCACCGCGAGCCAGGCGTACAACCTCTCCAGCGGGATGACCAAGTCCAACGAGAAGGACGAGGTCCTTTTCTCGCACATGGCGCTGAAGCCGATGTCTCCCGAGCAGCTCTTCGATTCGCTGCTGACGGCGACCTCCGCCCACCAGGCGGGGGGCGAGGATGGTTCCGGGGAGCGCCGAGAGCGCTGGCTTAATCAATTCGTGATCGCATTTTCAAACGATGAGGGGGACGAGGGGACGAGTTTTCAAGGAACCATCCCCCAGGCCCTCATGATGATGAACGGCGACCTGATGGAGCGCGCCACCGGAGGTCGGTCCGGTGGCTTCCTCGCGGACCTGTACGCCAAGGCCATGAATCAGTCGCGACAGCCTCCGGCGGCGTACATGGTCCATCACCTCTATCTCGCCGCGCTGAGCCGCCCCCCCAGCGCTCGTGATCTCCGGGTGGCGAGCGAATTCCTCAACAGCTACCCCGACAAGGTCGGCGTGCTCCAGGATTTATTCTGGGCGCTGCTGAACTCGAACGAATTCGTCCTGAACCATTGACCCCGTCCCGCCAAGGGCTCCGGAACGCCACGAGGGGATCAAGGAATGTCTGATCGAATGAGCATTCCCCGCGGGATGACCCGCCGCCACTACCTGGGGCATCTGGCCTCAACGGCCCTGACGCTTCCGGCCGTTCAGTTTTTCGGGGCCCTTGAGGCCA
>JBFWRA010000611.1:0-4058 GCA_050249155.1 Isosphaeraceae bacterium
GGAGTTTCACCCGTCCGCATGATCTCGCGGAGGAACTGGATGCGCATCGTGCGTCGATAGCCCTTCCAGAGCGGGGTCTTACGGATCGCGTCATCCGCCGGGTAGGCCCGCAGCGCCTCCGCCTCGATGCGATCCTGTTCCTCGGGGGGCAAGGAGTTCCAATAGCGTTCCGCTGCCGCCTCCTCGGCTTCCGTACGTATGCGTTCCTCGGCCGCGCGGCGGCGGGCTTCCTCCTGCTGTCGATGCGCCTCCTCCGCCTGTCGCGCCCGCTGCTCGCGCACTTCCCGCGTCTCGAAGCCCTGGGGAGGGGCGTAGTCCTGGCGGATCGAGGCCACGAGATAGCCGGCGGGGCTCTTCTGGATGCGGCGGTCCTTGCGCTCGGCAAGCCAGTCAAACACCTCGATCTTGGATTTAATCAGCTCGGACGCATGGCCGCGCACGATCTCGGAGGCGGCGGATGCGGAGACCCCGCGGGATGCCAGCTCACGGGCGAGTGAGAAAACCTCGGTGACGGGTTCGGGAGGCAACGCGACTGCCTGGGCCTGGCGGCGGATCAGCCGGATCAGCCAGTCACGCCCTTGCTTCTGGTAGCGTTCATCGCGGGGGAGGGGTTCGAGAAAGCCGATCGCCTCGAGTTCCTCGATGCCTGGCTGGAGCTTCTCCTTGATCTTGCCGGCGTCGCTGTAGGTGCGGCTAAGTCCCACGTGCTCGATCGCGAAGTCGCGCAGCTCGAACGTCCATTCGGGCTTGTGGTAGAACCGCTTGTCAAGGAAGCGGTACATGCGCTTGGACGGGTGGAATTTCAGCCGGATGTAGAGGTCGTAGTCGAGGCTCTTGAGGTAGCCAGCCTGGCAGCTTTTGAAGAACTCCGAGCCCCAGACCACGTAGGAGCGGAATAGCTCGCCCTGATCGTTGCCCTTTCGCGAATCGAAGCATTTGAAACTGTCGATGATGTGGAAGCCGCCGCTGGTCCACTGGCGGCCTTCATGGTCCCACCAGGCGTTCTCGTAGCGGAGAAAGATGCTGGTCCAGCGTTCGAACGACTGCTCGATGCGGTCGTAGTTGCGACCCTTGTCGGCCCAGCCCAGCATTTCGAGCAGCTGGCGCCGCGTGAAAAAGATTTGAGGTCGCGTGAAGTTGTTTTGCTTCTTGGTGAGTTGGATAAGCGCGAGGATGATGTCGTCGTCGATCGAAGTGGGCAGGCCATACTCCTCGTGGGCCGTGATGGTGAGTTTCCGGATGATCTCCTTGCCGGATTTCGGGTCGACGATACGGTCCTTGTGCTCGATCTTGGTGAGCCCTTTGGGGGAACGGTCCGAGAGCAGGGTGATGGGAAACTCGGCTATGTTCATCTCGTCCCGCCCGCCTAGCAGCAGGCTCGGGGCGGCGTCGGGCGCGGTCGCGAGGGTGTCGTGCGCCATGATGTCCGGACCGGTCCGAAAAGGGCAACAACCACGCGGGCGGGGTTGTTGGTGTTCTACCAGTTCCACCAGGTAAAGAGGTTACCAGAGAATAATGCCATACGGAACAAGGACTTAGGGAGATTTTCCTCCCTCATTGGTCGGATCGACCTCCCTGGTGGGTCGTATGGCTCTCCCCCATGGGTCGAATGGGCCTTCCCGGGTGGTCGGACTTTCCTCCCCGGGTGGTCGGATCAGCCTCCCTGGATGGTCGGACCCTTCCGGACGGTGTGAGAGCCCGTTTCCTCCCCGGGTGGTCGGACCGTCCATCACCCCAGAAGCTGGCAGCCTCCCTGGATGGTCGGATCATCCCTCCCCGGTTGGTCGGATGCGGCCACCTGAGCCGTGCAAGCCAGACCCTCCCCCGATGGTCGGATCGTCATGGGTGGTGATTTGTGATGGAAATGTCTACCATTACAAGTTTTATGGCGTTCTTGCTTGCGAAGAGCAATGGAAGGTTTCGGACATACCCGGTCCGAGGCCGACTTCGCGTAGATGTACGCCCAGACAGAAATCCAGCCTGGATTCCCCCCAGAGTCGAATCCCTCCACCGTATAGCGCTTTCTTGAATGTCCGGACCGAACGATGGCGTTCGGTCGTTCTTCCCTTGCCGGCGTTCATGGCACCCGATCGGCTAAAGCAGATGGCATGGAGTTGTTACATCGTTCCTGTGCCATGCGACTTGGCCGCTCTCCACCACCTTGTCGCAGGAATTGATATGCCCGGCTGAAGATGGGGGCCGACCGGAGCACCGGAACACGGCGAGGCGAAGGCTGTTGCAATCGCTTCACGGCCGGCGGGGGCTCATCGCCGCCACCGAACTTCCGCCAGCAACGCCAGCAACCGTGTTCCCGGCCAGTTCTTGCCTCTCGGCTCTCGGCCTCGCGATCGCCGAGGACGGTCAAGGGATCGACGCTCGGCTCGACATCGGATGCAGGCATTCCAGGGTTCCTGGCGACTCCACCCGACCGGGCGACAAAGGGGGACTGAGGGGGACTCCTTCACAGAATTCTCGCTTGCATCCGCGCATCTACAGCCGTAGCGTGACTTTTTGGCGATGACCTTCGTCGTAGGAATCCGCTCCCTAGTCCGTTCGATCCCAACTCGTACCGGGCCCATCCGGCCCTCGGGGGAGTCCATGTCGGGCGAGTTCCAGGTCAGCGGAAAGAACTCTGCCGCGCCATTCACGCTGAAGCTTCACCGTGGCGACGGCATGACGTTGGTCGGCATGAACTGGAAGGCCGGCAAGCCGCCGACGGATGTCGTCGGCTTCGCCATCGAGTATAAGGAGCCGGGCGGGGAGAAGTTCTTTGTGCTGAAGAATCGCCTCGCCTTCCCGGATGCGGCGGGCGACGTAAACCCGAACAAGCTCTCGACGCGGCTCTCCCCGATCCAGAAATTCCGATGGGTGCATTTCCCGCGAAACGCCGAGCTACCCGGCGAGTTCACCTACCGGGTGACGCCGGTCTTCATGAACGAATCCGACGAACTTAGCTACGGCGAGTTTCAGGAAGTAGCCATCGAGCCACGCCGCGAGACGCATCCGGGCCAGCTCAACTTGGCCTTCACTCGCGGGTTCGTTTCCTCGCAGGCCTTCGTCGACAAGTTCGAGTCGGCGGGGCCGATCACGAAGCTGTTGCCTCCCAAATCGGCCGAAGGGCTCACCTTCGTCGCCACGCATCCCAAGGCAAAGGAAGCGCTGGCTTTGGATGGGGTTCGAGGCCCGGCATGCCATTCTGGAGGTGCTCGACGAGGCGATCGCGGATAAAAAGGCGAAGGTCCGCGTGATCGCCTACGATTTGAGCGAGTCCGATGTCGTTACGCAGCTCGAGAAGCTGGGCAAGCGGTTGAAGATCATCATCGACGATGAGGGTGAGCACGGGAAGCCGCACTCGGGCGAGGCGCAGGCGGAAGCCCGGCTAGTCGCCTCGGCAGGCCGCAACAACGTCAAGCGTCAGCACATGGGGAACCTGCAACACAACAAACTCATCGTGGTCGACGGACCAAAGGTTCAGGGGGCGCTCGGCGGCTCGACCAACTTCTCCTGGCGTGGCTTCTTCGTCCAATCGAACAACGCGCTGATCCTTCGGGGCAACGCGGTCGTTCAGGCATTCATGGCGGCGTTTCAGGATTACTGGGACAACGACGACGCACCCGGATTCGGCGCGCGGCCGTCGGCGAAGCTCACCATCCTGACATTGAACGGGATCGACGCCCAGCTCCGCTTCTCACCCTATGCGAAGGCCAATTCGCTGTTGAAGAAGATCGCGGATGACATCGCCGGGAATACGACGTCGTCGCTGTTCTACTCACTCGCCTTCCTGTTCCAGACCAAGGGCATGATCCGCGACGCGATCAAGAAGGTTACCGAGGACAAGAACATCTTCGTCTACGGGATTTCGGACAAGCCGGTCGGCGGGCTCGATCTCCAGAAGCCGGACGGCAACCGAGCCCCCGTCAGCGCCGCCAACCTGGGCAAGAACGCCCCGGAGCCATTCAAGTCGGAGCCGACCGGCGGTGGCGGGATCCGGATGCATCACAAGTTCGTCGTGATCGACTTCGACAAGCCGACGGCCCGGGTGTATCTCGGTTCCTACA
>JBFWRA010000612.1:0-4053 GCA_050249155.1 Isosphaeraceae bacterium
CCCAGCTGTTGAAGGTGTATCAGAAGTACCAGGGGCAGGGGTTCGAGATCCTCGGCGTGAACCTCGACAACGATCGGGAGGACCTCGACGCCTTCCTTAAAGAGAACCCACTTCCCTGGGCACAGATCTTTGAGCCTGGCGGGATCGAGCGCAGCCGCTTCGCGACGGAGTTCGGGATCATCGCGCTGCCAACGATGATCCTGGTCGACGGCCAGGGCAAAGTCGTCAATAAAAACATTCGCTCCGCCGCCGAGCTGGAACGTCAGCTTGAGAAAACGCTGGCGACCAAGCAGCCTGGCGTCGCCCTCGATCGTTAACGTCCATCGCGCGAGGCGACCGGATCGAATCGACGTCGAATCGACGTTACCCGAACGACGGGCCGCTTCCTCGCCTGGGCGGGGGAGCGGCCCGCTCCATTGCGACCCCACGTCGCCTCGGGTTATCCTGTGGCGATCTGGGTCGTTCTTCAGGGCTTCACTGAGAAACAGGCTGGAATCACGTTCCCGACATGCCCGCGAGGGGTGGCCGGGGTCTCGGTACTCCGAAACCGGCGGGACCGCTCGACGCCCGGGGTCTCGGAGTGCCGAGACCCCAGCCACCCGAAACCGACTCCAGTCGTCGAAGGCGGGACGTGGTTTCCCGCCCGTTCCTGATCGGTTTTCCCAAGGAATCACGATGCGAACCCTGGCCTGTCTCAACGGCGAGATCATGCCCGTCGATCAGGCGAAAGTCTCGGTCTGGGATCGCGGCTTCCTCTTCGGCGACTCGGTCTACGAGATGCTCCGCCTCTATGGCGGTCGAGGTTGGATCGAGAACCTCCACCTGGAACGGCTGGAGCGCAGTCTCGCGGAGATGGAGTTCCCGGCTTTCGACAGGACGGGGCTCGCCGATCGCATGGCCAGAACGATCCGGCAGAGCGAGGTTCAAGAGGGAACCGCTTATATCCAGATCACGCGCGGGGTCGCGCCTCGACTGCATGCGTTCCCAGACCCCCCGGTTCCTCCCACGGAACTGATCGTGATCCGGCCCTTCGACGACGGGCCGACCGCCCTCCTTCGGGAGTCGGGGGTTCGCGTGCTCAGTTATCCCGACCTGCGATGGAAGCGTTGCGACGTCAAGTCGACCAACCTCCTCGGCAACGTCCTGGCGAATCAGGCCGCGCACAAGGCGGGTTGCTTCGAAGCGGTGCTGGTCGACGAGGCCGGTCGCGTCACCGAGGCGACGCACTCGTCGATCCTTTGGGTCCGCGACGGGCGCGTCGAGGGTACTCCGGAGGGGCCTGGCATCCTGCCAGGGACCACGCGCAGGCTCCTTCTCGACCTGCTCAGGGAGATCGGCGTCCCCTTCGCTGAAAACCACGTGGACCTCGACACGTTGAGTGGCTCGGACGAGGTGATCCTCGTGGGCACGACGATCGAGGTTTTGCCGGTCGTCCAGGTTGACGATCGCCACGTTGGCGGAGGAAGCCCAGGCCCGGTGACGCGGAGCCTTCAGGCCGCGTATCGTTCCGCCGTTCAGCGCTGGCTCGACGGCGACGAACGCGCGTTCGGAGTTCGCGTCGGAGCGTGAGGAAGCCCGTTCCCGAACGAACTGAAATCGACTCGTCCCCTTATCGATCGCCCGGAGGCGGGATGTCCGTCATTGACGACGAGGCGCATCTGGATCCGTTTGAAGCCCACTTTCGCCGCGAACCCCTCACCGGGGCGGCGGTCGCGGTGATCGTGCGGAGCTTCGAGGAACCAGCGGCCACCCAGAACGTCGTTCAATCGCTGGAACGCTTGATCCGGAGTCGAGGGCGTGGATTCGAAGTCGTCGTGACGCCCGGCGATCTCGACCGTGCCGAGGCGATGACCCGGGGTCTCGAATCGACCACCGCTCCGCTTGTCCTCGTGACGACGGATCGACAGGTCTGGACGCCCGCCCACCTGGAACCCTTGCTCAAGGCGGTCAACGCCTGCGATCACGTCCTGGGACGTCGCAAGGCGGGGATCGCGGGGGGACTCCAGCGCTGGGTTTCGAGGCTCGGCTGGCGCGCCGTCTTCGCCGCGCCTGGGGTCGACGTCCACTCACCGTGCCGGCTCCACCGTCGGGAACGACTCGCCGCGATGCCGCTCCAATCCCGTTCGGACTTCCTTGACGTCGAGATCATGGCCAAGGCGACGTTCCTCGGGCATCTCGTGGACGAGGTCGAGGTTCCCCCCCTGACCGCGTCCACTCCAAAGGTCGACTGGGCCGACGTGCTCGACGTGTTTCGACGGCCGGTCTTCGTCAAGACGTCAGGACCATCGAAAGATCCGCAGGGCGAGGCTGAAGGTGAGGATCGCCCAGAGCCCGAGAATCCCCATCGCGGGGGCGACGTCGAGCCAGCCCGCCCCCTCCAGGATCACGGCGCGGAGGGCGTTGAGCAGTTGCGTCAAGGGGAGCGCCTGGATGATCGGCTGGATGGCGTCGGGGAAACGCTCGGACGAGAAAAAGACGCCTGAGAACAGCCACATCGGCAGCATGACGAGGTTCATCAGCCCACTCACCGCCTCGGTGGACTGCGCCCGACTTCCCACCAGCAACCCGATCCCCGCGAACGCCAGCGCTCCGACGACGTCCACGGCGACGACGAGTAAGAGACTGCCCCGGATCGGCATCCCAAACGCGAACGTGCCCAGCGACAGGAGCACGACCAGGTCCGGGACCAGGAACGTCAAGCGCGCACCCAGAAGCGAGAGCAGAAAGTCTCGACGAGGCATAGGAGTCGCCACGAAGCACTTCAGCAACTTGGCGATCCGAAAGTTCACGATCAGGAAACCGATGCCCCAGAGCCCCCCTCCCATCGTGTTCACGCCGAGCAGGCCAGGAATCAAGAAGTCAATATAACGCGAACCCGGTTCGACGTTGGTCGCGTCCTCGGTCTTAAGCGGATTGGTCCTGCCGGCGTGTTCCTGTAGCACGTCGTCGATGGTCGCTCGGGCCGCCGTCGCCTCGGGGCGGGTGGGGTCATAGTGGTAGATCAGGGGAAGAGAGGGCCTGGCCTCGATGACCAGAGGGGTCTTCCCGGTCATCAACCGCCTCATCGCGTCGTTCCTCGGCTCGACGCGCAGTTGAATTCGGGCCTCGCCCGAGGTCTGGGCCTTCGCGTCGTGATCGCGGAGCGCCTTCTCGACCGGAGGCGAGGAGGCGTTCTCCACCAGGTCGACCAGGACGAACTCGGGAGCCCGACTCTGGAACGCGAACCCGAGCACCACGGCCAGAACGGTCGGAAAACCGTAGACCCAAAAGACCCGCGCGGGTTGCCGGTAAAACTCGCGGACGCGGGTGAGGTACAGTTCGCGAAGCGGGTGGGAGCGTGACATGGGACTAGGTCGCTCGGCTCGGAGGGAATCGGGTGACTGGGCGGCGGGTCGTTGGGAATCGCGGATTTCAGCGGCGTCGACGTCGTCCACTCTTGCCGTTGGGCCGGAGCTCCTCCGCCTCGTTGTCGCGGAGGTGTCGTCCGGTCAAGGAGACGAACACGTCTTCCAGGCTCACCTGGCGCGTGGTGAGTCGCGCCAGAGGCCGCGCCCGCTCCTCCAGGAGATCCAGGAGGGCGGGGATGGCGACGTGGGGTTCACCCACGGTCAGCGAGTATCCATCTCCCTCCGCGCGGGTTGAACGCACCGTCGGGAGGGCGGAGAAGCTCGACGGTTCGTCGCGGGGGGCGTCCCCCGCGATCGCGAACTCGACGACGTGCTCGCCCCCAAGTCGCGCGATCAACTCCGCCGGGGAACCGATCGCGATCACCAGTCCATGATCGATGATCGCCACGCGGTCGCAGAGCCGTTCCGCCTCATCCATGTAGTGAGTCGTGAGGAGGGTGGTCCTTCCACGATCGCGAAGGTGGCTGATGACCTCGCCGAGTTGGAGCCGAGATTGCGGGTCGAGGCCGGTGGTCGGCTCGTCCAGAAAGAGCACCCGCGGGTCGCCAATCAGGGCGATCGCGACGGCCAGTCGCTGGCGCTGGCCTCCGGAAAGCTGCTCGATGAAGGATTCCGACTTGGCGTCGAGTGAGACCCTGCTGAGAAC
>JBFWRA010000613.1:0-4049 GCA_050249155.1 Isosphaeraceae bacterium
GACCGAGCCGCTCGAAGGAGCCCGGGTCTCGAAGCACCTCCACGGCCCGGGCCGCCATCCCTACGACGTCGAAGAACCCCGAGAGCAGGCCGTTCTCTCCGTCCGCGATCATCTCGCGGACCGGGGCCGTGTCGGACGCCAGCACGACGCAACCGCAGGCCAGAGCGTCCATCAACGACCACGAGAGAACGAACGGGACCGTCAGGTAAATGTGGAGATCACTCAGACTGAACACGTCGACGAGCGTCGAGACCGGGACCAGGCCCGTGAAGATGAACTTGGAGAGGTCGTAGCGGTCCTCCGCCAGGACGTGCTCGCGGAACGTCTTGTGCTTGATGTGCTTCTCGTCCCCTCCGTAACACACCCGGTCGCTTCCCACGCAGACGAAGACCACGTCGGGGAACTGTTCATAGATGCGCTTCGCGACCTTCATGAAGACGTCGAACCCGCGCATCGACTCGAAGCCCCGGCTCACGTACGTCACGATCCGCGTTTCCTTCGGGATCGTCCTCCCGGCGACGGTCCGGGTAAGCCCCGCGCGGCGTTTGTAAATCTGAGTCTCGATTCCGTCGAAGATGACCTCGATCTTCGGCCGGTAGGTCTCGGGGAAGCGGGTCTGCTGAAACCGCGTTGGGCTGTATCCCCGGTCGCACGTTTGCAGGTCCAGCAGAAGCATGGCGTTCCTCGCCCTGGCCCGCAATCGGTCGATTTCCGCGATGGGGAACTCGGGCCGGAAGTCGACGTCGGAATTCACGGTGTGATAATAATATTCAAAATAATTGATAATTGGGACGCCAGGGTAAAGTTCCGGTAGAAACACGGTCGATCCAAATCCGCTGTGCCCGACGATCAGGTCGGGCTTGAGGTCCGGGTGGGCCTTGCACGCCTCGTACACCCCCTGCGAATGCCAGATGGCGTTCTCGAACGTTCGTGAGCAATAATGCGTCGCCTCCCGAGCCCCGCCCAGCGTTCGGTACTCGATCTTGCGGACTCCCTCGAGGTTCCCCGCCGGGGTCTTGGAGACGAACGCGCAGCGCCAGCCTTTGGACCTCGTGAGATGCCGGGCGATGTGGCCGAACTGCGCGGGATAGTTCTGATGTACAAATAGAATGTTCATAATATTGTATCGCCTTCGCGAAGATTGGGTCCATTCGATTCGGCGACTTCCACGATTCGCTCCCACGAGAGGTCGCGACGAGGGAGGATCAAGTTCGCCAGGGGGTCGCGGTCAGTCGGGTCTTGCCGTCCCACGGGCCTTGCCGTCCAATAGCCGGGGGATGACGCTCCTGGCCCTCGTTGGAAAGGCTCGATCTCCATGACTCGTCGCGACGCCCTCCGAACCAGTCTGACTCTGGCCGCCGCGACGTCGGGCCTGGCCAGGAATCGTACCGGGATCGCTCAGGAGGACGAACTCCCGGGGCGAAGGTACACGATGGATCTCGTCTGTGGCAACGTGGGGAAGTTTCCACCGATCACGGAGGCCGTGGAGCTGGCGCTCGCGAATCGGTTCGAGTCGGTCGCTCCCGTGGCCGACCAGCTCGCGGCGCTTTCCGACCGGGATCGCGAGGCGCTTGGCGATCGGATGCGCTCCAACGAACTGGTCTGGGGGGCGGCGAGCCTCGACGTCGACTTTCGATCCGACGAGGCTCGATTTCGCGAGGGACTCGCGAAACTCCCCGAGACGGCCAGGACGCTTCAGCGCGCGGGCGTATCGAGGATGGGGACCTGGTTGCGTCCTTCCGACAGGGAACTGACCTACCTGGCCAATTTTCGAAGGCACACCGAGCGCCTCCGCGCGATCGCCACGATTCTAGGCGACCACGGGCTTCGGTTCGGCCTGGAGTACGTTGGGCCGAAAACCTCGTGGAGCGCAGCCAGATATCCGTTCGTTCACACGATGGCGGAGGCACGGGAACTGATCAGCGCGATCGACAAGCCAGGCGTCGGGCTCGTCCTGGATAGCTGGCACTGGTACTGCGCGGGAGAGTCGGTGCGGGACCTGCTGGGACTTGAGAACCGCGAGATCGTCGCCTGCGACCTGAACGACGCGCCCGCGGGAATTCCCGTCGATGAGCAAAAGGACCTTGTTCGCGAGCTTCCCGCGGCGACCGGGGTCATCGACGTGAAGGGGTTCCTGCGCGCGCTTTCGAAGATCGGCTACGACGGGCCGGTTCGCGCGGAACCCTTTAGCGCCGCGCTCAGGGAACTCCCGCTGGACGAGGCGGTCCGCCGGACCTCGGCCGCCATCGTGAAGGCGTTCGAACAGGCGCGGGTCGCCGTGCCGAAGTGGCGGACGATTCGTTAGCCCGGAGCGATCTCGGCCAGGGCGAACCCTCGGGAGCGATGATGGATCCTCTCGCGACGCGGTTGGAGGATCTGACGTTTCCGTCTCGAAGCGAGCGGTTCGGCAGGGTCGTGGAACGGCTCTCCGAGCCCACGAACGCCCCCTGGGGCGACAACTTCGTGAGCAACGAGGACTCATATCCGAGAATCGCCGCCGACCTGGCCCGTCACGCCCCGAAAGCCGCGGTCTACGTCGGTGTCGGCCCCGACCAGAACTTCACCCTGATCGCTCACGCGAAGCCCTCCCTCGCGTTCATCGCCGACTATCGACGCCGAAATCTTCTGGTTCACCTGCTTCACAAGGCCCTGATCACACTCTCGACGGACAGGGTCGCCTACCTTTCCCGGATGACGGCCCGAGTCCCCCGCGTTCTCGGTCCGAAACGGAACGGCCCCGAGCTGGCCAACGCCTTCTCCGAAGCCCCGTTGGATCGCTCGAGGCTGGAACGTGAATCGGCCGAGGTCGTTTCGTTGACCCGGCCGCTCGACGTCGTTCGAGAGGAGGAGTGGGACGACCTGGCCCGGATTCAGGCGAGAATCGCGGGCCCGGGGGTCAACGTCCGCTTCCTCGCCCTGCCGATTTACCCGACGCTCGGGAGGATGATGGGCACCTCCGACGCGAACGGTGGCCCCGCGCACTTCCTCGCCCTGGAAGCCACGTTTCAGACGGTTCGAACGCTTCAGGCGACAGACCGAGTGATCCCGATCGTCGCGGACCTGTCGGGCGGCGTCGCGCTGGTGAGGCTGGGGGATTGGCTTCGGGATCGTGGCCTTCAGGTCGGTGTGTTTTACGTCTCGGACGTCGAGTTCTTCCTGTTGCGGGCCATGCGGCTTGAAGCCTACGTCGCGAACCTTGGCCGACTTCCCTGGGCCGAGGGGGCCCTGATCGTCCGCTCCAGCACCCGGGAGATCGACCATCCCGCGAGGATCGAGGGAGACTCCAGCACCACGATCATGGTCGACGCGCGGGCGTTTCTGACGGAAGCGCGGGCGGGTCGCGTCCGCACTCCCGACGACCTCTTTCGTTGAGAGGAGCGATCAGACGAGCAACGACGGGATCACCTTGCCCTCGCTGAGCTTGACGGGACGCGTGGTCGGGGCGATCAGTTCCTTCAAGGGATTGAGACCCAGGGCGCTCAGGATCGTCGCGTGGACGTCGGCGATGCCGATCGGGTCGACAGGCCCCTTGACTCCCTCGGGATCGGTTTCGCCCACGACTCTCCCACCGGCGATCCCTCCGCCGGCGATCGCGACACTGAAGCCGTTGGGCCAGTGGTCTCGACCCCCGGCGAGATTCACCTTGGGGGTTCGCCCGAACTCGCCCATGCAAAGCACCACGGTGCGATCCAGCCGCTCTCGGCGTCGAAGGTCGCGAATCAAGGCGCTCAAGGCGGGGTCGAGTTCCTTGACGAGTCCCCGGTGAATCGCGTGGTTGTTCACATGACTGTCCCATCCGCCGAGCGTGACCTCCACGCAGCGGACGCCGACTTCCGTCAGCCTTCTGGCCGCCAGGCAGGCCCGACCGAAGGCGTTGTCTCCGTATTCGTCACGGATCGCCTTGGGCTCCTCGGAGACCTCGAACGCTTTGAGTTGTTCCGAGGTCATCATGACGCGAGCGCGGTCCAGGGTCTCGCGGTGAAGGGTCTCCGAGACGCGATCGGCCCTTCCGCGAGCGAACGCGCGTTCAACCACGGCGAGGTCGTTCA
>JBFWRA010000614.1:0-4049 GCA_050249155.1 Isosphaeraceae bacterium
TTGGCCAGAGGCGTGTCCACCCTCTCAAGGACTTGCCAGTCCGGTCCAGCGACGTCGACGGGGCTGGGCCGTTCGGGGAACGGTCCCCTGATCGAGAAGACGGCGGGCCGATCGCCTCGGCTGTAGAGCCAGAGTCGGGGAGGTTCCAGGCCCTCGATCGGGGCGCCTTGCGCGACGGTGGCGGCCTCGCGTCGGAAACCGGCGAGGACCTCGGGCAGACTGTCGGGATTAAGGGCGGACAGCCAGGCCGGCGGCCCGGGCTCGGGGCGAAACAGAACAGACAGCGAGCGAAGCAGCCAGGGCTGCGCGATCGTCAGAGCGCCGAAGGCCAGCGCCGCGATCTGAATCGCCCTGGCGGTCGAGGGAGGCGTCGCTCGTCGATCGCGACCACGTCCCAGGAACCAGGCGGTGGCGTCTCGCATGTCACGGGCGACCAGGGCCAGGGTTTCCGTCCAGGGTTTTTGGTTGGGTCGACTCGGACCCACGGTGAGCCAACGCCAGCCGAGGGTCGCGAGTGAGAGAAGTTGGTCGGTGCTGACCGCGAGCAACGCCGCCAGGAGGGCCGTCGCGACCCCAAAGGCGAATCCGCGACGGCCGACGGCCAGGTCGAACCCACCTCGGTCGGCCATCATGACCACCAGTACGACGCGAAGCGTTTCGGCGGCGACCAGCCAGAAGGTGGTCGTGGCCAGACTCACGGCGAACCGAATCGGACCGCGACGCCGCCAAAGGGAAACGACGGCCGCCAGCGTGAGCAGAGCGGGGAGGTGGACCAGGGCGGAGCCAGTTCGGGGGTTCAGGGCTCGGCCGGAGAGCCGAAGGATCGAGTCCTCCCAGTGATACGAAACTTCAAAGTGGTCGAGCGTCGTGGCCGCCGCGCGGTCGGCGAAATCCCCCAGGCGATCAAGCGCGACGTCGCCCAGTTCCAGGGGAGGAGTGGCCGTCAACGCGATCAACAGGGTGACCGGCGCGACGGCGCGGAGCCAGGGAATCCCCCCAAACGTGTACGCGAGCGAACCGCAGGTGACCGCCGTGGCGATCCCCGCCGCCCAGGGCGACGCCAGGACGCACGCGATGGCCAGCGCGGTCCAGGACACGGCCATCGCCAGGGCCGTCGGGACGAAACGACCGGAAGGACGGGCGGGGGTCTCACGTAGGGCTCGCGCGGCCAGCGGCGCGGCGGCCAGGAGCGCCAGAGGCGCGGCCCGCGCGGCGGGATCACGGACCGCCAGGGCGAGTTGAACGATCTCCATTGGAAGATGGGCCAGGGCGACGACCGCGAGTCCGATCCCTGTGAGCTTCGTGTCGGTGGGAACCTCCTCGCCGGTGCTCACCGCCATGAGACACGCTCCAACGACCCGTGACGACGTTCGAGATCAATCCACGTCCGGACTCATGCTAACTTAGGTGAGGCAGCCCCTCAAGGCGGGGAAGCCCAGTTCGGGTTTCGAGGGCGTCGCCATCGCGAACCCAGTCCTGGCGGAATCAGGTCGTCGACGAGGATGCGTGGTGAGAGAGGGGAATCGGCTCAACCTCGGATCCCGAGGAGACGGAGTCCATTGGGATCGTGGTGGATCTTGGGTGATAGTCGGGTACCGCCTCACGCAACGCGGCGATCACGACGCTCCGGGATCGCTCGGTGATTCCTTGGAGCCGCTCCATCAGGGCTTCCAGACGGACGAGGTCGGACTGGCGGTGCTGGGAGATGAAGATCTTGGGGTGGGGTGTGGCCTGGGGGGGCTCCTCCGCGTCGTAGAGTCGCTCGTGAAGCTTCTCGCCAGGTCTCAATCCAGTGAACTTGATCTCGATCTCCCCCTCCTCGATCACTCCCGACAGTCGGATCAGGTCCTTGGCGAGGTCGACGACGCGGACCGGCTCCCCCATGTCGAGAACGAAGATCTCGCCGCCACGACCCTGGGCCCCGGCCTGAAGAACGAGCTGAGTCGCCTCGGGGATGGTCATGAAGTACCGAGTCATCTCGGGGTCGGTCACGGTCACGGGTCCACCCTTGCGGATTTGCTCCTTGAAGATGGGCACGACGCTGCCGTTGGAACCCAGCACGTTGCCGAAGCGAACGGTCACCAACCGGGCCCTGGAACCGACGGTGGCGGAGCGGGCCTGGACGTACATCTCCGCGAGGCGCTTGGTCGCGCCCATGACGCTGGTCGCCTGGACCGCCTTGTCGGTGGAAATCATGACGAACGCCTCGACGCCGGCGTCCAGGGCCTCGTCCAGGACCGTTCGCGTACCGAAGACGTTGGTCTTGACCGCCTCGCCCGGGTGGTCCTCCATCATGGGAACATGCTTGTGCGCCGCGGCGTGAAAGACGATCGCGGGTCGGTGCTTGCGCATGGCCCCGCGGACCCGGGGGGCGTCGGTCACGCTGCCGGGGCTCAGGAGGATCTCCGTGTTCCCTCGTCGCTCTCGAAGTTCGCGCTCGATGAAGAAGAGCCCGTTCTCGGAGTGGTCCATCAAGACCAGTCGAGCGGGACCATGTCGCAAAACCTGTCGGCAGAGTTCCGACCCGATGCTGCCCGCGGCACCGGTCACCAGGACCGTCTTGTCGTGAAGGAAGTTCCCGACCAGGGCGTCGTCGAGCGAAACCGGCGCTCGGAAAAGAAGATCCTCGATGTCGACGTCGCGCGGCTGGACGTTGAGGGACCCCTGCAAGATCGCGTCAAAGCCAGGGACGACACGAACCCGCACGCCGACGCCGTTGCAGACGTCGACCAGGGCGCGAATCGAACGGGGACCGACCGCCGGTGTCGGCACGAGGACTTCCTTGGCGACTTGACGTTTGGCGAGCTCTCCGATGTTGTCCAGCGTACCCAGGACACGGACTCCGCCAAGCGTCTGACCCGTTAGCCACGGATCGGGATCCAGAAGGCCGACGACCCGCATCCCGAGTCCGGGCTGGGACTGCACCATCCGGACCAAACTAAGCCCCGCTTCCGTCGCCCCAACGACCAGAACAGGGGTGGCCGACGTCGCGCTGATCATCGGGTAGTACCGCTCACGGACCAGTCGCGTGCTGCAGCGCAATCCGCCGAGCAGCAGAATCGTGCCGGCCCAATCCAGCGCGACGACCGAGCGCGGTGTTTCCAACCCAAACCGGGAGATGAACGCGGCGGCCACCAGCGCCGCGGTGCACAACGTGGTCGTCTCAACGAGCCTGACAAGATCGGCGAACGTCGCGTAGCGCCACCAACCCCGGTGTCCGCCCATTCCCCGAAACACCGCGAGCTTGATCAGAACGACCCAGGGCAAGGCGCGACGGAGCGCCTCCACTTCCGTGTGAGGCAGTCGCCAGTCGAACCGAAGGCCATACGCCAGCGGAAAAATCAATGCGAAAGCGATCGTGTGACCGATGAGCAGGATGGCGGAGCGATGACGTAAGAATATGCGCAGGAACAAGTTGCTATCGCCGTCCGAGACTCTTGTTCGATCCTGGATCCTGGACATCAGCGACCTCGAAACCGGGGGGACGAGAGGGATAGGTCCCACTCGCTCGGCATGCGTTCGACGGATCATCGCACATGCCACTCAGTCAATCATGGGGATCACCGGCCTATCATGCAACGAATACGACAGAATGAAAAGTGAAAAAACGATCCCTGTCGGACGTTGCGCCATGGTTTCAATACTAGTTCAACAAGATTCGCGGGATCGTTGGGCTCAAAACGCCACCATCGAGCACGGAATTGAACTTGAGTCCCTGATGATCGAACGAAACGTCGTCTTTCGAGCGGCCCTGGATCGGTTGCCAGAAGTGAAAGGATCGGTGCGGCTTCCGTCGAGGGGGACGGTGGTTCCGCTCCAGCGCGAAACGAACCCAAGGTCCAACGTCGATCGGGACGGAAACTCGGCGTCTGGCGTCCTCCGGAACGGGTTCGACCTCGGCCGCGAGCGGGTCGGTCGCTTCCGATCTCAGCGACGGTTTTCAGAACGACGTTTCCGGGTCGTTACCTTGGCGCATTCCCTTGTTTGGGTTCCGCTCGGGGAGGGGATGGAGGCTGTTCCTCGTCGTCCTCGAGGACTCCGGCCACTTC
>JBFWRA010000615.1:0-4019 GCA_050249155.1 Isosphaeraceae bacterium
AAAGACCCCCGGCCGGGTGGAATTCCTGAACAGCCTGAGGCGGATGGCCGAGATCGCCTTCCCGAACGGCTACGAGGGAAAGACCAACCTGTACTTCTTCCGCGAGGGTTGGAACCCCTCCGGCACGCGGTTCATCGCCTTCCTGAAGAACGCCGATCGGCCGACGTATACCGGCGGCTGGTCCATCTCGGCCGACGGCGCGGACGTCCGGTTCCTCTATTCGATTCCCAGCCATCACGCGTGGCTAAGCGACGACACGATCCTCGAAGGGCGGCGTTTCACGATCTACCACGACGACGGCTCGGGAACGCCCCACCGCGTGGCGGACGTGGGCGACGTCGATTTCGACCCGACCGTTCTGCCCGGTGGCGAGTGGTTCCTCCTCGACACCTACCCGCTCGACGGATATCAACATCTGGTCCTGTTTCACCGTCCCAGCCGGCTCTTCGTGCCGCTGGCCAGGCTGAGGAACACCGCCCAGGTGGGGACCGATCACCGCGTCGATCTCCATGCCCGGACCAGCCGAGACGGGCGGACCGTGTGCATCGACTCCTCGCATGAGGGTCTGGGACGGCAAATGTACGTCGTTTCCATCGGCCACATCCTCGACGATCCACCGCGCGTCGGCGGCGATGGCGGTGATCCCACGCCGCGCCCTTGACTTGACGTGGGTCGTCCAACCAGGCCAGCGGCTCGACCCTTGGAGTGGCGGGCGGCCAGGGGTCTCGTCAATCCCCTCTTAAACCGACTGACAGGCTTCCCTGGACCTCGCGTGGTTTCCCCCGGACGGCAAAGGAGCGTACGATGCGGCCCCGTCACTTCCTCGCGTTCACCGTCACGCTCGCGCTGGGGGCCTCGGGCCCCCAGGACGATCCCATCGGGGCCGAGAAGGCCCGGCTTCGGGGCTAGTGGGTCTGCGTCAAGGTCGAGATCAATGGTGACGCCAGCGAGTTCAGAGACCCCACCGAGATGAAGCAGGTCTTCGAGAAGGACACGCTCAAATTCTATCGCCGCGACGAGCATGTCGGAGACGTCTCCTTCAAGATCGACCCGACCACGACGCCCAAGGTCATGGATTGGACGTATGACAACCCCGAGCGATTGAAGGGCAAGACCCGGCGCGGGATCTACCGCCTGGACGGCGATACGCTCACGATCTGTTTCAACGTCAATCCCGATCGCGAGGAACGTCCGACGCGATTCGAGACGGGGCCGGAGAGCGGCCTTTTCCTTCACGTCTACAAGCGAGCGGACCGGGGCGGCGGATCACGCGACGCGCGAAATCCAGGGGTCTCGCGGGGAGTGGATGACTGAAGCGGTACGCCCCAGTGGTGGGAGCCATGGCGAACCGCTCTGGGGCGGAACGTCCCAGCGTCCCAGCCACCCGCCGTCGTGTCTGAGGGAAGGGCACGCCGTTTGCAGAATAGGTCGTTCGCTCGATAGACGAAAGCATCCTCCGACCTCGACGCGAAGCCTGGCATGGGACGGCTCTTCACGATGGATTGGGGCGCGACGTTCACGCCAGGTATGTCCCTGGCGGAAATCCTCGTCCGGAGCACGGTGGTCTTCCTGGCCCTCGTCGCTCTGCTACGCATCCTCCCCAAGCGGCAAGTCGGCACCACGTCGTTGAGCGACCTGCTCTTCATGGTTCTGGTTGGCGGCATCGCCGTCGAGGGCCTGATCAAGCGGGTCGACTCACTCACGGACGTGCTATTGATCCTCGTCACGATCATGGCCTGGAGCTATGCCCTGGACTGGCTCGCGTTCCGTTTCCCGCGGGTTCGCCGACTCATTGAGGAGCCGCCCACCTGCCTCATCCGCGATGGTGTCGTCCTGACGGAGAACCTTCGTGGCGAGATGATCTCGGAGGAGGAAATCAAGGCCCAGCTCCGTGCCAAAGACGTGGACGACCCACGGATGGTCAAGGAGGCCCAGCTTGAGACCAACGGCACGGTCAGCGTCGTCACCGAGCGGGGTGAATCGCCGGGGACCAGGTGCCCGCCGACCGCACCCGAGAATGAGCGCGACGCCCGCGACCCTGGAGCCGCGACGGACGCGACCCACGAGACGACCCATCATCTCGTCGCATGCGGCGACGGCCATCTCGGCGATGGCCCGCCGCCCGAGACCGACCCACCCCCAGAGGTGGAGGATGAGCGACCAAGCGCCGAGGGAGACGCCGATGACGGCCCCGAACTTCGGAGCTTCCTCGAAGCGACGCGGCGCCTGCGCGCGAAGCTCGACTGGCACGAGCGGCGAGCCGCCCAGTATCGCCGAACACTGGCGGAGCATGGCGTCCGCGTGAGGCGTCCCAGGTCCGCACGGAGGAATGGCCCAAGCCGCGTCGAACCGGAGGGGAGCGATTCGATTCGGAACGGGGCGGAGAATCCGCGCTGACCGTGAGGACGAAGGCGATCCTCGCCGTGTTCCGCGAGTGGATGGCTTCATGGTGGCATTGAAATTGCGTGGCTCGTTTCTTTGAAGATCACCGGATATGGGAACAGGGACCTTGCGATCCTCCTGGAGCCCGGCTCCATTGGGGAGACGACCAATCCCAAATCCTGGAAACCGCGGGCCTCGATGGCCTCGGCGGCTTGCCCGCCGTGACGTCTCCGTTTTGAGACCATTCCTGATTGAAGACCCATGATCGAGGATTTGCCTCAAGGCACTCGCACCCTGGTGATTTCCTACCTGGGCGTTCGAAGAGCCATCGGCGCGGTCGGTTTGGTCCTGCCCGTTCTGCTGGGCCCGGTGGGGTGGCTGGTTTTCGGCGTCGAGATCCAGGATAACATGAGCAGTTATTATCACACCCTGTTGCGGGACGTGTTCGTCGGCGCGTTGTGCACGATCGGCGTCTTCTTGTTCTGCTATCGGGGTTACGACTGGATCGAGAGCTGGAGCGCCAACTTCGGAAGCATGGCCGCGCTGGGCCTCGCCCTCTTCCCGATCGACGCCGACACCGATCCGCTGCATCAGAGGTCGGTCGTCGGCTGGCTGCACACGATCAGCGGAGGCGCGTTCTTCCTGACGCTGGCCTTCTACTCCCTGTATCACTTCCCCAGCTCCAGGGAGGAGAAGCATGAATATGCCCCGCACGAGGCGGAGCGCAACTTCGTCTACCGCGTCAGCGGCGTCGTGATCCTCCTCAGTCTCGCCGCGATGGGCGCCTACCTCCTCTTCTTCCCTGAGTCATGGAAGCGCCGGTTCAACGACTATAACTTCCTGTTCTGGATGGAGTGGGTGGCCGTCTGGGCGTTCGCGGCCGCCTGGCTGACCAAAGGC
The DNA here is from genome assembly GCA_050249155.1 of Isosphaeraceae bacterium. Taxonomy (GTDB): domain Bacteria; phylum Planctomycetota; class Planctomycetia; order Isosphaerales; family Isosphaeraceae; genus JBFWRA01. Next base: position 3,283 of record JBFWRA010000615.1, read on the forward strand.
CGCGCCATCCTCGCCGAGATCGCGGTCGATCTGCTGTCGCTGCCAGGCGATCTCTTACGGAAAAGTGGATGACTGTGGGTTTCCGTCGGATAGCGTATCCCTTGATCGGCGGCGGGCGTGTGACTGGGCCGAAACGCCCCGCCCACCCGGCCGAGAATCGGGGGTTGCTGGTTTCTGATGGTCCACACGCGCGTCGGTCTCGAAATCCCACTGTCACTTCATATTTTGGATTTGTGTGGCGATCGCGTTGGCTTCGGTCCCGACGATCACCTGGATGTCGGTACCCATCTTGACGACGCCATGCGCACCCGCGGCCTTGAGGTCCACGTCCTTCACGAGTTCGGGGTTCACGATCTCCACGCGGAGTCGCGTGCCATCGCCTTCCGAGGAGAGGATGTTGTCGATTCCGCCAAGCCCGGCGGCGATGCGTTCGGCTTTCGAGGGCATGGTCGTTTCCTTTTGCAAATCAGTTCACGCGTTTGCTCGCTCTTGGTGAGTGATGGGTAATGCCCGGGAGCGAGGCGTCGATCGGGCGGGTTTCCTATTTTTTCCCAAAGCCCGTGGGTTTCCGCGTGGCTGGTTTCTTGGGCCACTCGTCGCCGCGTGACCCGGGCGACAAGGTTGTCCAAGTTGTCCAGGCCACACGCGATCTACCTTTGCCAACCGCCTCTTTCGTCACCAGGAACAAGCCGAGAATCACTTCACGATTTGTGGAGCGAGCCGAGGGTGCCACGCGG
>JBFWRA010000616.1:0-4015 GCA_050249155.1 Isosphaeraceae bacterium
TCGAGCGGACGAAACAGGAAGTCCGTTCCCTTCACAGTACGACGGTGATACCCAGGAGGTCGCCAAGGCGTATGGCGTGCTGGCCACGCCGCACGTCTTCGTCTTCGACCAGACTCGCGTGCTGCGTTACCAGGGGCGATTCGACGACGCCGAGGTGAGAAAGCCGATCAAGTCGCACGACGCGATCAACGCGGTGAAGGCCCTTCTGGCCGGAAAGCCGGTCCCGGTCGCGACGACCCGGGTGTTCGGCTGCTCGACCAAGTGGGCCGACAAGCGGGCCGACGCCGTCGCCTCGCTGGCGAAGTGGGACGCCGAGCCCGTGACGCTGGAACCGATCGACCTGAAGGCCGTCGCCGCGCTGCGCGCCAACGACACGAACGACCTGGTGCTGGTGAATCTTTGGGCGACCTGGTGCGCCCCTTGCCTGGACGAGCTTCCCGAGTTCGTCGTGCTCAACCGAATGTATCGCAAACGCCCGTTCAAGATGGTGACCATCAGCCTGGACGATCTCGCGAAGCGTGACGAGGCGCTGAACGCGCTGAGGGAAAACAAGGTCGCGGCGACCAACTTCATTCTGGCCACCGAGGACCGCGACGCGTTCGCCGAGGCCCTGGACCAGGAGTGGCCCGGCCCCGTCCCCTACACGATGCTGATCGCCCCAGGCGGCAAGGTGATCTTCCGGAAGGTCGGCGAAATCGAACCGTTGGTCCTTCGCCGGGCGATCGTCAACTACCTCGGTCGGACGTACTGAGCGGATCGGCCCGGCCCAGCCCGTCGGCGTCGCGCGATTCCCAACCACACCAGGACCTGTGAACTCACCCATGTTCGACGTCGACGCGATCCAGAAGGCCCTTCGTCAGTTCGGTTTCGACGGCTGGCTGCTGGCCGAGTTTCGGGGGAGCAACGTCCTCGCCCGTCGGGTGCTCGGGCTGGACGGAAAGCCCCTGACCTCGCGTCGGCTGTTTTACGTGATCCCCGCGGAGGGGACGCCGCGCAAGCTGGTCCACAGGATCGAGACCGGGGTGCTCGACCACCTCCCCGGTGACAAGACGATCTACCTCCGCTGGCAGGAGCTCGAAGGCTCGCTGGCGAAACTCACCGAGGGCATGAAGTCCCTCGCGATGGAATACTCCCCGCGCAACGGGAACCCCTACGTCGCCAAGGTTGACGCGGGGACCGTCGAATTGATCCGCTCCTTCGGTGGGGAGATCGCCTCCTCGGGCGACCTGGTTCAACTCTTCGAGTCGACCTGGGACGATGGACAGGTCGAGTCGCACTTCGAGGCCGAGTCGGTCACGACGTCGGCCTTCGACGTCGCCTGGAAGTTCCTCGCCGAGGCGACCCGAAACGGCGGCTCCACGACCGAATGCGCCGTGCAGTCGGTCATCCTGGAGCATTTCCAATCCCGAGGCGCGATCACCGACCACGGCCCGATCGTCGGCGTCGGCCCGCACAGCGGCGACCCACACTACGAGCCCAACCCGGATCACGACACGCCGATTTCCCAGGGGGATTTCGTCCTGATCGACCTCTGGTGCAAGATGGACCGGCCCCGATCGGTCTACAGCGACCTGACCCGCGTCGGGTACGTCGGCGAGAAAGTCCCCTCCAAATACCAGGACGTCTTCAAAATCGTGGCCGACTCCCGCGACGCGGCGATCGCTCTGGTCGAGGAGGCGTTCGCCGCGGGGAGGCCCCTGCGCGGGTTCGAGGTCGACGACGCGGCCCGCGCGGTGATCGAGCGGGCGGGGATGGGGGCCCAGTTCGTCCACAGGACCGGGCACAACATCGGGCAAGAAGTCCACGGCAACGGCGCTCACATGGACAACCTGGAGACGCACGAGGAGCGCCTGGTCCTGCCCCGGACCTGTTTCTCGATCGAGCCGGGAATCTACGGGCCCGAGTTTGGCGTTCGGAGCGAGGTGGACGTCTACATCGATGAAAAGGGGGTCGTCCACGTGACTGGCGGGCTACAGACCGAGGTCGTCCCGATTCTGGCCTGAGACGGTCTTTTCGCTTCTGGCGGGAGTGGGTCGATGCTCGAGTTCCCCAACGTCTCGAAGGAGATCCGAAGCCTGCTGGATCGGCGGCAAGAGCTGAACACGCTGGTCGGTTCGGTCTTCGCCGCGCTGGGGCTTTTCTTGCAGAACGCGTTGCAGGGAAGCCTGCCGGTTTCGCTCGCGGTGATCGAGGAACATTTGTTCGCGTTTTACGCGACGATGCTGATGGTGCCCTGCCTGATCCTCGCCTTGAGGATGGCCAGGCTTCACGGGGGCATGGTGCTCAACGGCATCCTGTACGCTCGCCTGATGCGCGAACAGAGCTTCACGCGTCAAGGGAACGTCGAGCGGGCCGCCCGGCACAATTACTTCGGGGTCTCGTTCTTGCAATTCCTGCAGGCGGACGTGCTCGCGGGGTTCTCGTCGGGTATTCTCGCGCTCAGTCTGGGCGCGGGTTTCGTGGTGGCGGGGGTGGTGTCCGCGCTGGTGTTCCTCGCCTGGCTGGCGCTTTACTTCCGGTTCCACCGCGCCGCGGTGCGGTTCGCCCTAAAGAAGATCGAGGCCGAGGCTTGCGAGCCGTTCACCGAGGATGACTGGGAAGCCCACACGTCGGAATGTCTTCAGAACGCCAACCACAGCCTGACCGCCCTGATTGGCTTCGTCGGGTTGATGATCTTCTCGGTCTTCGAGGTGATCTCCGGCCTGGGGCGCGTGGGAACCAACCGCGCTCCGGACCTTCATCCCGCCCTCATCACGAGTTACGGGGCCCTGGTGTATTCGTTCCTGATGCTGGTGACCTGCCTCTTTGGCGTGGTCATGTACTTGCGCATCAGAGTGGCCGTCGGCTCGTTCTCATTGGATCTGGACCCGACCGATCGGCCGTTCCAGACCTTGAAGCTGACCGACTCGTTGCTGGGCTACCTCTTGCTGGCGTTCTTCCTGGCCGTGGCGGTTCATCTCACTCTGGTCCAGGTCGCGCCCGGCCTGAGCCAGGGTGGGGCGCTCGCGATCGACGCCGTGGTCCTGATGATCGCGCTCCTCGCGGAGCAGCTCACCCTGGTCTGGGCGGCTCGGCGGCATGGCGAGCCCGTTCCGGTGCCCGCTCTCGCGCCCGCGCCCGCACCCGCACCCGCACCCGCGCCCGCTCCGACTTCCTCCGACGCCGACGCCCACGCGGTCGTGGCACCTGAGGCTCCCTCAGGAACAAGTCGAGAATCACTTCCCGATTTGTGAAGCGCAGCAGGTCGAGGGTGCCACGTGGTTCGGTCCTCCGAACCCGTGGCGGTGGCCACGGCGGAAACCCACGGGTTCGGGTGACCGAACCACGTGGCACACCGATCCATCGAGGAACCAGGAAGTGATTTTGGGCCTATTCCTCAACACCAGTGGACGACCAGGCGCCTCGATGAGCGTCGTCCCGACCTCGACCACGAGGAATCAGGCGAGCAATTCCTTGACCACGTTTCCGAAAACGTCGGTCAGGCGGAAGTCGCGTCCCTGGAAGCGGTAGGTGAGCTTCCTGTGGTCGAACCCGAGCAGGTGCAGGATCGTGGCGTGAAGGTCGTGGACGTGGACGGGGTTCTCGGCGACCCGGAAGCCGAGCTCGTCGGTGGAGCCGTGAGTGATTCCCGGCTTGATCCCGCCCCCCGCCAGCCACATCGTGAAGGCGTTGGGGTGATGGTCCCTGCCGTCGTTGCCCCCCTGGACCATGGGGGTCCTGCCGAATTCCCCTCCCCAGATCACCAGGGTGTCTTCCAGCAGCCCGCGTTGCTTCAGGTCCTTGATGAGCGCCGCGCTGGCCTGGTCGGTGTCCTGGCAGTTCTTCTTCAGGTCGGCCACGAGGTTGCCGTGCTGGTCCCAGGCTTCGTGGAAGATCTCGACGAACCGGACTCCACGTTCGATGAGGCGTCTGGCGAGCAGGCAGTCGTTGGCGAAGGAGGGCTTGCCAGGCTCCGCGCCGTAGAGCTCGAGGACGTGCTTGGGTTCCCGGCTGAGGTCCATCACGTCGGGGGCGC
>JBFWRA010000617.1:0-4012 GCA_050249155.1 Isosphaeraceae bacterium
CGACGGTCGGGTCGTCGACGGGGCGTCGAAACGCTTTGGTGGCGAACCGGCGAAGGACCTCGCGGGCGTAAGGGGCGCGCCCCTCGGGAGTTCCTGGGTCGTCGGCGTGGAAGAACCGGTCGAAGCTCTTGGGGCGGACCCACTTCTCCGGGTCCAGCGGCCCTCGAAGCTCGACGGAGACGACCCGGAGCAGGACGTTGTTCTTCCTTTCCTCGACGGGCGTCAGCGGTTCCAGCGTGAAGGTCAGCTCGTGCGCGCCGGGCTTCCAGTCGACGTCGATCTCGTAGTGGTAGTTCTTGTTATCCTGCCACTTGTACTCCTCGCGGAGGAGTTCCTCGCCGTCCCCTTTCAACACGACCGTGGCGCGCGCGGGGTCGAATTCGAACGACCCGTCGACGTTGAGGTCCACGACGAGCTTGCGCTGGCCCGGCGACCCGACTTGAATGGTGCGCGAGACGGTGGCCTTGTCGTAGAACGAGAGCCGGGAGCCGTTGGCCCGGTCGGGGCCTCGGAACTGGCTGCCGGGGTACGCCTCGACGGGTAGGACCTTGGAAACGACGGGAACCGCCTTGGCCACGATCGTCTCGGCCGCTTGCATGTACTTTTCGAGCAAGAGCGGCGAGATTCCCAGGACGTCGCCGATGGTGTCGAAGCCGTAGCCGGTGTCGTCGGCGGGGAATTCCTCGTCGGTGTCGTAGTCGACCCCCATCAGGTCGCGGATCGTGTGGCGGTACTCGTTCCGGTTGAGCCTGCGCAGGGTGACCCGACCTGGGTCGGGGTCGTCCAGGTCGATCTTGAGGACCGAGCGCTTGACCCAGTTCTCAAGCGCCTGAAACTCCTCCGGAGCGGGCTTCGGCTCGCCGGCGGGGGGCATGATCCCCGCCCTGACGTTCTTCAGAGCCGACCACCAGAGGTCCCTACCGGCTTGAAGGGGGTCGTCGTTGGCGAACGTGTCGAGGGAGACCCCCCCCTTCTTGGCCCCCAGGCCGTGGCAGCCGTAACAATAATCCTCAAGGAACGGCTGGACGGAGTCGCGAAAGGTCTGAAGGGAGTCGGCGTCGACCGCTCGGGCGGGCGAAACCCCTGTTATGGCCAGGGAGATCGCGACGAGCGAGAAAGCCAGGAGCCCAGGGTGGCGAATCGTGCGATGTTTCATGATTTCGTGGCCAAACGCGAGTCCACGAAGGACGAGGCGGTGGGAACGAGTCAGGCGGTTCCGTCCGACAGGCGGCGCGCGGTTCCGCGAACGCCCCGTCGAAGATCCAGGACGGCATCATCTATGATAGCGACGCGACCAGGATCTCCGCGCCACATTTTTTCGGAGGGCGACAAACGCACACCATGACAAGAAGGCGGTCGGCCGCCTGACCGTCGAGCCCGCTCGAGTTCGCCTGGAGACGGAACCGCGTCGAGGCGACTAACTCGCACTGGATGCCCCTTGCGAGGGGTCCGCGCCATTGGCTTCGTTTCGCGCGAAGGCGAGCGTCCCTTTGATCGCCACCCCCCCTTCGCCAGGAATGGCGACATGGGAGGGCTCGAACCAGTGACGAAGCTGGGGCTTGGCTTTATCAATTCTTCCTGGTTTACACAAACCAAGTGCGTGGCCTGTACATCGTTCCCGTAGCCTGTACATCGTTCCAACCCAGCCTCCGTGCCTGGAGTCGGATTCCGGTGCCTCCGCCGAGTGAGGACCGCGTTGTATTCCCATCCCCGGTGCGAGAACATGACTTCCAGGGCCAGAGGAACGTACCGAGACGCCGGGTTTGCAAATTGGGCACAATCTATTGGCAGTCGAGACGGACCCGATCGTCGTGGGACGCGGATAGCCTCCGATCAAGGGGACGAACCGAGACGGGGATCGATCGATGGCGAATCCCGCCGCGGATGACTTGACTGGGCGGATCCTCGGCGACTTCGAGATCCTCCGGCCGATCGGCCGGGGCGGCATGGGGGTCGTCTACGAGGCCCGGCAGGTCTCGCTGAATCGGACCGTTGCCCTGAAGGTCCTCGGCGGCGGGTTCGGCCTAACCCACCGGGCCGTAGCCCGCTTCCGGCGCGAGGCCGAGGCGGCCGCCCGGCTGCACCACACCAACATCGTCCCCGTCTACGCCACCGGCGAGGACCACGGGGCCCACTTCTACGCGATGGAGCTCATCGCCGGCCCGTCGCTCGATCGTGTCCTCGACCGGATGCGGGAGGGCCGGGCCGGGTCGGGGGAGGCCGGATCGGACGGCGACCCACCGAGCCCGGCCGAGCCGCTGCCGGGCTGGGTCTCTGAGACGATCGATTACAGGCCGGGTACGATTCCCCGCACACCCGCGCGACCGGTGCCGGCGGAGGGTTCCTCGCTCGACGCCGCGGGCGACTACTTCGATCGGGTCGCCGCCATGGTCGCCGAGGTGGCCGAGGCGCTGGACTACGCCCACCGCAACGGCGTGATCCACCGCGACATCAAACCGTCGAATCTACTGCTGTCGCCCGATGGCCGTCTCAGTGTCAATGATTTCGGCCTGGCACGGATGCTCGAGGAGCCGGGCATGACTATGACCGGCGAGTTTGTCGGCACGCCGAAGTACATGTCACCAGAGCAGATCACCGCCGGCCGGGCACCCTTGAACCACCGCACCGACGTCTACTCGCTCGGCGCCACGCTCTACGAGCTACTCACGCTGTGCCCGCCGTACTCCGGCAGTCGCCGCGACGAGGTGATCGGCCAGATCATCCACAAGGAGCCGACGCCGCCGCGGCGGCTCGACCGGCGGATCCCGGTGGACCTGGAGACGATCTGCCTGAAGGCGATGGACAAGGACCCGGACCGCCGCTACCAGACGGCCGGCGCGATGGCCGAGGATCTGCGGCGGTACGTCAACCGCTACGCGATCGCGGCCCGGCGGGCCGGGCCACTGACGCGGGCGAAGAAGTGGGTGCGGCGCAACCCGGCGTTGGCCGCGGCGCTGGGGTGCGTGCTGCTGGCGATCGCGGCGGCGGGCGGCTTCGCCCTCCAAGCCCAGCGCGAGCGTGAGCGACGTATCATTGAGAAAATGATCGCGGACCGCAAAGCCGAGGCCAATGCCGATCAGCACCGCCTCGAGCAGATCCAGCAGCTCGTCTCGCAAACCTACGCATTCGCCCTCGACGGAAGGTTCGACGAGGCGGAAGCCTCCATCGAGAAGGCCGAGCTGCTGCGGGCCTCGACCGGGATGGTCCGCCTGCTCAACGGCATGGTCACCTACCATCGCGGCGACTTCAGCGGCGCTCTGAACCACCTGGAACAAGCGATCGTGCTCCTTCAACGGACGCCCGACGTGGAGTGGCTGATGCGCGCCCGCAGCCTTAGGGCGTGTGTGAAGGCGCTCGACCGGCGGTTTGAGGAGTTTTTTGAGGAGACCGATCGACTCCTGGGCCAATCGAACCCGACCCCCGATGACGACTTCTACGTCGGGCTCGCTGTCGAGTTCTCCGATCCGCAGCGGGGATTCGACCTCATGGAGGAGTTCATTCAGGGGCACAAGGGTGACCTCGTAGCCAGGAGAGCCGAGGCCGCGAGGTGGTACTTTCTTGCCATCGACACCGGCCGGACCTCGGACATCGAGAAGTCACTCGATTTGTTCGAAGGCGTCGGGCAGTTCCTACCGAAGAGCCCTATAACGATTGCGCTTCGCGCCTCCGCCCATATTCGCGCCGCCATGATCTATCGCGATCAAGACCGACCGGACTGGGCCGGTGAGCTGGATCAGGCAGTCTCATATCTTGAGGGGATGAAAGTCGAGTCGCCGGACCGGAACTGGATATATTATTGGAGGTCCATGTGCTTCGAATTACTGGATGATCCCGACAAGGCGATCGCCACGCTGAAGGAGGGCCACGAGCAATTGCCGGACGACCGCACTCTGAACCTCTTATATGCCATGGCCTTGTACCGCAGGGGCGACTTGGAGGAGGCCCTCGAGACCCTCGAAGGTGCGGCCGAGGCCAATCCGAGCCTGTGGCTCGATCTGCCCCGGGCTCTTCT
>JBFWRA010000618.1:0-4005 GCA_050249155.1 Isosphaeraceae bacterium
CAAAAACTGCTGGCGCTGGGCTACATCCTGCCCCACGGCCACATCACCCCCTGAGCCCAGTCGGGAGCGAGTCGTCCTCCCCAGGATCACAGAGGGCCGGAACGGGATCGAGACCCGTTCCGGCCCTTCCTATTTAAGCCTTCAACGTGGTGCCCGAGTGAACCCCGGTTGTGAAGGAAGGACGCTCGGTGCCGAGCGGGATTCGACCCTGGAAAACCGGCTGGCTCGCCGCACGCTCCGTGACGATCGCGTGGACGTTATCAACCTCGGCGAGGAAGGTTGTGGCGCGAGCGCGCGTCGCTCGGCTCAACACGACGGTTGACATGCCCTGGGGTGATGCCTATAGTGACATCGGGAACGATGCGATTGCATGCACATCTCCGGCCGCGTCTCCCGTCGATCACGTTGGGTCGCAAGGAATCGCCTTCAAGTGGTTTACTCCTCGCCACGAGAGCCGGTTGATGCGGGAGCCCGAACCCTTAACCCCTGACGCGGTCATGCGACCCGAGTCCAGTTCGCTGGTCCGCCGGTCCTCCGAATCCGCGTCGAATCCCGCCGAGGACGGCGGGCGGGAAAGCCCCGATCCCCCGACGGTTCGGTCAGCCACGCCGGCCGGATCGACCGGACGCCGGATCGACCCTTTGACAGGACGTCCCTTGGAACCAGGCTCGACCACCTCGCGAAAGACGGAAACCTTTCCCCTCCCCATCCCCGGAGAGCGGATCGACTCGTTCGAACTCGCGGAATCCATCGGCGTGGGAGGAATGGGCGCGGTCTTCCGGGCGCTGGACACCCGGCTGGATCGATTCGTCGCCTTGAAGATCCTGCCTCCCGAACAGGCGAGTGATCCCGAGGTCGTCCAGCGGTTCTATCAGGAAGGCCGGGCCGCCGCGCGGCTCGACCATGAGAACATCGCGCGAGTCTACACGATCGGCCACGACGGCCGCTACCACTATATCGCGTTTGAATATATTGAGGGGACGACGCTCCGCCAGCGCGTCGAGAGGTCCGGTCCAATCCCCGTCGGCGACGCGATCAACTACACTCTTCAAATCGCCGACGCCCTGGTCCACGCCTCGGATCGCTCGGTGGTCCACCGCGACATCAAGCCCTCGAACATCATCGTGACGCCGCACGGCCGCGCGAAGCTCGTGGACATGGGCCTGGCGCGGCGCTTCGAGCGCGGAGGGGACGACGGCCTCACACAGACCGGAATGACCCTGGGCACGTTCGATTACATCAGCCCGGAGCAAGCCCGAGACCCGCGCGACGTGGACGTGCGAAGCGATCTTTATTCGCTCGGTTGCACGCTTTTTCACATGCTCACGGGCCGTCCCCCCTTCCCCGGCGGAACGGTGATCCAGAAGCTCATCCAGCACCAGGAGGACGCGCCGCCGGACGTTCGCATCCTGAATCCCGCGGTCCCCGACGACCTCGCCGCCGTGATCGTCCGGCTCATGGCCAAGGACCGGGACCGACGCTATCAGTCTCCGGAACAGCTCGTCCGCGACTTGCTGACCACCGCCGGCGCGCTGGGACTGCGCTCGGTGAGTCCCGAGGGCCTGGTCTGGTCATCTCCCGCCGCTCCGCCCGCGTGGTGGGAACGACATCTGGTCTGGGGATTGCCGACGCTCCTCTTTGGCCTGGTCGTTCTCACGCTGTTTTTCACGGGCGACGAAGGGGGCGGCTCGTCGTTCTTGCCGGGCGCGCCAACCGCCAAGGTGAGGACGGTTCCCTCCTCGCCAGTCACCAAGGTCGCCCCGCGAGACGGTCAAGGCGTGGAATCTTCGACGTCCTCAACAGCCGACCCGCTCGAAACCCCGGCCGCGGGCGAGTTGGCCCGAACGACCGGCGGGGTGCCCCCGGTGGTCTCGCCCCCACCGGCGACCCCTCGCGAGATCATGGTCGATTCGACCGAGAACCTCCTGGAGGTCATCGCCTCGGCCAGGCCGAGGGACACCCTGATCCTCTCCGATGACGGGCCCTTTCTGCTCGACCCGGTCCCCCGCGCCCCCACCGGCGCGGGGAGTGTGTCCAAGGATCTGGTGATCCGGGCCGATCAAGGAGTGCATCCCGTGATTCGGCTCGGGCTACGTCCCGGTGCCGTCGGGGTCGCCTCCGAGACTCTTCTGGCCTTCAAGGGAGGGCGCGTGACGCTCGAGGGGTTGGAGTTCGTCGCCGAATCGGACGAGTTCAGCGCTCCACCCTCGATCGTGCTGGCCGAGGGGACCGAACTGACGATCAAGGGTTGCGTCTTCCGCGGGTCGCGGACCGCCGGAACCTTCGAGGATCTCCCCGATCGGATCCGCAACGCGGCGGTCGTCCTGCGACCTGGGCCCGTCCCCTCGCCCCTGGGAGATCGTCCACCCGCCTTGACGATCGAACGCTCCCACTTCGACGGAGGACAGGTCGGCGTCCTGGCGGCGGGACCGGCCGACGTCTCGCTTCGGGACTGCACCTTCGCCGCCTGCGAACCCGCGGTCTGGTTTGACAACACCCGGTCGACCACGCTGGTCCCAGCCGACCTGACACTCAGGCACGTCTCGGTTCTCGTGGGGGCGGGACCAGCGTTCCGATTCGACGGCACGACGGCTCGTGTCTGGTCCGACGACTCGGTCTTCGCCTCCACTCCCGACGGCGAGGCGACGTTGGTGGAAACCGATCTGGTCGACGCGTTGAACTGGCGAGGTCGGGGAAACCTTTTCGCCAGAGTCGGGACCTACCTCCGGACGTCCGGAGGCCGACCGGACGGCACGTTCCTCACTCTCAACGATCCCATCGACTGGTCGGAGAGCCGGGAGACGCTCCGCGAGTCGGGATCGCTCTTCCTCGACACCAACGTCTGGGCCGAGGATCATCCGCTCAACCTCCTGGCGACCGACCCGCGCAACCCGACTCGGGCGTTTCAATTGACCGAGGCGACCACGGATCGGGGACGTTTCGGCGTTCGCGTCGGGCCTTCCGGAGACTTGGTCTCACCCCCCCGAAGCGTCAATGGCCCGCGAATCGCCCAGGCCAATCCCATCCCCCAACCGCTCAATCCCCGCGACTCGATTTCCAACGAGCGCGCGACTGGCATCCCCAAATCGGCCACTCCCGCCGACCGACCGAGTCCGCGTCCGATGGATCCGACTCCGCCGACGGTCGAGGAGGAACTCCCCGAAATGCCGGTGATGCCCCCACCGACGCCCCGGCCGACTTCTTCACCCGTCGACCCGATCGCCGAACAAGGCGTCCCCAAGCCGGGATCGGTTGAGCCCGCCCCCCCCTCGACAGACTCCGAGGTGATTCGTTCCGCGACCGCGTTCATCGATGCCGTCACCAGGTCGAACGGGCGTGGGGGCGTGATCCGAATCGCCGCGAACGCGGACTGGGTGCTCCCCTCCCTGGAGTTGAGGGGGAAGGCGGGTTTGAAGATCGAGGCGGAGCCCGGCGCGAGACGACCCAGATTAAGGTTCCGTCCCCCTCCGATCGATCCGACGACCTCGCCCAAGTGGTTCACTCTCTTCGACCTTCAGACCGGTTCGCTCCAGATCACCGGCCTCGATCTGTCGCTACCCGGAACGCTCGCGCCAAGGGAGGGCCGCTGGTCGGTCTTCTCCGTGAGTCCAGGCACGGAGCTCGCGCTTTCGAACTGCACGCTGACCATCGAGGGCGACGAGCGGGATTCGGCGGTCGTGATCGCGGGAGCGGGCCTCAACGACCCGGAACCAGGCGCCAGCGCCGTCGACCCCGCGCCGGCGACGCTCCGGTTCACCGATAGCCTGATTCGCGCGGGAGGAGACGTGGTCGACGTCTCCGCGGGTCGTCGCGTCATCCTCGACGTGAACAACGCCGTGATCGCCACGGGAGGAAGTCTGGTCCATGCCCACGGCCTCCCCCGCGGCCAGGTCGTTGAACGGCTCTCGATCCTCCTTCGACGCGTCTCCGCCAGAACCGCGGGAGGCGTTCTCCTGCTCGAAAGCGCGTCGGGGGAACCGGAACTCCCCCAGGCGGAGATCAAGG
>JBFWRA010000619.1:0-4001 GCA_050249155.1 Isosphaeraceae bacterium
CCGATACCGCCAGTCGCCCAGCACGACGGTCAGGTCGGGGGCGAGCCTGGCCTCCGGTCCCGAGTAGAGTTCCTCCGCCTCGTAAACCCGATCGACCAGTCTGCCGCCGGTCTCGGGATGCGGGATCTCCAGCAGCCCCGCCTTGAGGTCGTCCCGCAGGGCGCGAGCGTCCTCGGGGGGGACGCATCCCTGAGGCTGCCGTCCCTTGAGGTTGAGGAAGATCTGGCCGAAGTTCCCCTGGGTGTAGGCCCGGGTTTTGGACCAGTCGACGTGCCGTCTCGACAGGAAGAGCGATTCCGCCAGGCGTTCCAGCGCGTTGGTTTGCTTGCCGCGGAACCGGCTGACCCGCTGATCGGCCAGGCCCAGCCTGGCCATCTGGTGGTAGACCCATTGGGGGGTCACCCCTCGCCGATAAAACCAGTGCTTCTGGCGGACGTACCAGGAATCACGCAGGGCGAGGTCGCCGCGTTCGAGCAGCCAGGCGTTGAAGTTGACGTAATGGTCGATCGGCCCGAAGCCGTGGTCGCTCATCAGGATCAGGGCGGCGTCGGGAGGCAGGGCGGCCTCGACCTCGCCGATGCCCCGATCCAGGGTCGCCCAGAACGCCCGGCAGCCTTCCTTGAGCGGATCGAGCCGAGCCTCCCGCCCTCGCCTGGCGGGGTGCGAGTCGTCCCAGACATGCCAGAGCTCGTGCTGGGCGCGGTCGACCGCCATCAGGTCGAACATGAACAGGTCCCAGTCACAGCGGGCCATCAGGAACTTGACGGCGTCGAGGTGGTGCTGGAGAAACTCGGTCAGCTCGTCGAGCACCCTGGCCTCGTTGCCGCCGTCGTGAACGGCGGTGGACCAGGCCCGGTAAGGGCCGATGGCCTGTTCCAGCTCGGCGAAGAGGGCCGGGTCGCTGGAAAAGTCGGGCGCTCCCGCGGGGCTGAGGAAGTCGCCAAGGAAGAAGCCGGGGGCCGGTCGCGGAGGGTAGCTCATGGGCACCCCCCCCGCGACGGTGGTCTTGCCGTGCCTGCCGGCGATCTCCCAGACCAGTTCCGCCTTGATCGCCCTGGAGGAGTTGACTCGGGGCTTCAGCGGGTCGTGGGCGTACTCGAGGAATTCAAACACGCCGTGCTTGCCCGAGTTCTTGCCCGTCATGACCGAGGTCCAGGCCACGGGGCTGAGCGGTGGGAACACGGAACGGAGCGTACCGGAGGCCCCACGCGCTCTCAGTCTGGCGAGGTTGGGCATGACTCCCTCGCGGGCCAGAGGATCCAGCAGATCCCAGGTCGCGCCGTCGAGGCCCAGAACGAAGACCTTCATCACGCTCTCGTCACTCTCTTTTCGAGACTCCTGGCCGATCGCCACGGACTCAGGTCGGCACGGGTCGTCCTCAACCCGTGCGTCCAGGCTCCCCGTCGCGTGGGTTCCGAAGACGGAACCCGTGGCACCCTGAGTTCGCCACAAATGCACCCCTGGTCATGGTTTGAGCCCGTGTGGCGGCGATCGGCGAGGAGACTCCTCTTTTCGTCGTCGGAATCCGCCCAGCGCGCCCTCAAATCTTACCCGGACCCCCCGACGATTGCGACGCCGGTCGTCCGACGCGCTTCCACGCCTCCGCCCAGTCGGTCGTCACGCCGTGTCGCGCTTTCGGGCAGGGGTCGACGGTCCGTCGAGAAGGACGTCCCTTGAGGAATAGAGGGACGAATCGCCGAACCTCTTATGAAAAAATGACTTGAGTGATGAAATGGAGGACTGGCCCTCCCTGGCCGAGGCGTTGGCATCCCTGTTGCTTTTCCGCTCTTCGTCGAGAGAGGCGGGCCGGGACCACGACCCCGGCCTGAATCTCTTCCCGTTCTCTTTCCGAAGTCACGAGCGAGCGTCGTTCTCCCTGGCTGTGCCCGGCCCCCTCGTGGGGGGCCGGGTCTTTTTTTGTGTCGGCGGCCGACCCTGGGCGATCCCGCCCACGACGCGCGGGCGGGGTCTTTCGCTCGTGGGCTCGGTTCCGTTCAGTGCAGCCAGGGGCTGATGTCCAGATCGAGGAGCGTCAGGAAGTAGCTGTAGTAGAAATGCTCGTATTCCGTCCAGTGATAAGGATCTTGGGGCGGAGTCGAGGGTCCGTTGGAGAGGGGGTAGAGGGTCGTGTCGATCTCCTGGGGGCCGATCGCGTCGGAGCGGACCTGGCCCCGAAGCTGGTAGAAGGTCAGGGGCAGCGCGGAGCCGTCGCGGGTTCCCCCCTTGACCCGGACCGTGTACACGCCAGGGGCTAGCCAGACGTCGCCGCTGGTCGGCGTGGAGCCCGCGACGGTTCTCATCGAGAAGACGGCCCGGTTGGTCGAGTCGTATATCGCCATCGCCACGGCGGTGTGATTGGCGGGGCCCCCCGCGTTGGCGGAAATCTCGAAGTGGAAGAGCTGGGTCTTGTCCAGCGTCAAGGTGCGGAAGTTCTGGTCGCGGCTCGCATCGAGCGTGGAACTGGCGAGGGCCACGTGTCGCAACGGAGTTGGCAGGAAGTCCACGCCCAGGAAGTACCTTCCCGTGGCCGATGGTCCGGAGGGGTTCAAGGCCCCCACTCGGAGAACGTAACGGGTGTTCGCCTGGACGTTGGGAACCTGCACGGTGAATGAGAAGTCGTCGCGGCGGAAGAGCTGCGCGGGGACGAGGCGACCCTGGGTGTCGTAGACGTCGACCCGGGGGGTGAGGCCCTGGGATTGGACGGCCCAGACGGTGGCCAGCAGGACGGAGGGGGAGTCGCGGTCGGTCTTGATCCGGTAGAAATCCACGTCGTCGGGGGTGGCGATCTCGGCGCGCACGGCGTGGGTCCAGCCCGAGGCGTCGTTGCCTTCCTTGGCTTTCAACTCGGTGGCTTTCTGGAGGGTGTCATTGCGGCCCTGGTCGGGGATGAGGGCCTCGTCCGATGCGCCGGGGGTCGCGGCGGCCTGGGCCAGCGCGGGCGTTCCCGCGGCGATCCGGTATCCGCCGATGGCGAAGACCCCCGACTGGCTCGCCTCGACCCGGGCGGTGAACCTGGCCCCCGGGAGCGAGGCGGGGATCGTCACCGTGAGGTCGTTGCTCAGGGGGTCGAGGGTCGCGCCGACTCCGACGACCTGCCCGAGCCCGTCCAGCACGGTGAGCCGAGGGGTCATCAGGCTCAAGCCCGAGGTTCGGACGTGGACGACGAACGAACCGCCGCTTCCCGCGGGGATCGTCACGGAATAATGGTCGACGTCGCCCGCGTGGGTGAGGTCCGCCTCGGCCGCTGGGACGGGGTCTTTCCCAGGACGGGCGCGTCCTGGCACGAGGTCTTCGGCGGCGGCGAGGTAGGCCAGGGGCGCGGCCTTCGCGACCGAGCCGTTGCCCTGGGATCCCTCGTAGGCGTCGGCGAGCCGCGCTCCGTAGAGCGCCCGGAGCGCCGCGGCGTCGGCGGCCGAGGGTGCCGAACGACCCGCCACGTTGTGGGCGTACATCGCCGAGCTGGGGTTGGTCCAGTCGTCTTCAAAGCCCAGGAGATGGCCGACCTCGTGAAGCGCCGCGGCGAACAGGTCCTCCGTTCCGGCGGAGCCGTCGCCGAACCGCGCCGTGCTGTTGAATATGACGTCCCCCGACCAGCCGTTATACAGGTCGAACGGGGTCGCCACGGCCAGGACGTTCGAGGAGAGCGGGCGCGCGGTGACCCGGAGGTTTCCCGAGCCCGAGCCCCCTTGCAAGGGACCCGCCGTGCCCGCGGCCTGACCGGAGTCGGGCACGAGCCCCACGTTCACGTTGGCCAGCGCGGCCCAGGATTGAAACGCGCGGATCAGAACAGGCTTCCAGGATTCAGAAGGATAACGCGTGCTTAGCGACTGGTTGAGCACGCTCGGGGCACCGGCGACGGGCGTGCCGTCGGGGGCGAAGCTGAGCGTCAGATGCGTGGCGTCGGGCCAGGGAAGCCCGAGAGTGGATAGTAGCCCGCGTTCTTCGAGGGCTTCCAGGACCAGCGACGTTCGTCGTCGGGGTGCGTTCCTCATCGATGAGCC
>JBFWRA010000620.1:0-3997 GCA_050249155.1 Isosphaeraceae bacterium
GGCGGAACCGGCCCATGACCTCCTGTTGCGGGGGGGACGCGTCATCGATCCGGGGAACCGTTTCTCGGCGGTCGCCGACGTGGCGATCCGGGACGGCAAGATCGCGGCCGTGGCTTCGTCGATCGACCCCGCGACCGCGTTCAAGAGCGTGGACGTCTCGGGGCTTTACGTGACTCCCGGACTGATCGATATCCACGTGCACGTCTTCGCCGGCCCTGGCGAGAGGGACTCCTTCGTCGGTGGCCAGAGCGTGATGCCGGACGGCTTCACGTTTCGTTCCGGAGTGACGACGGTGGCCGACGCGGGATGCTCGGGCTGGCGTGACTTCGAGGAGTTCAAGGAGCGGATCGTCGATCGCGCGCGCACCCGGGTCTTCGCGTTCCTCAACATCGTCGGGCGAGGGATGCGCGGCCGGCGGTTCGAGCGCGACCTCGACGACATGGAGCCAGGGCCGACCGCCGAGATGGCCATCCGGCATCGGGACGTGATCGTCGGGATCAAGACGGCGCACTACATGGGGCGGGAGTTCACCGCCGTCGAGCGCGCGATCGAGGCCGGCGAGCGCGCGGGGCTCCCGGTGATGGTCGACTTCGGCCGCGCTTACCCGGAGAAATCCCTGGCCGAGTTGCTGACGCGGAAGCTCCGACCTGGGGACATTTACACACACGTTTATTCGGGTTTGCGAGGCGAGATCGATCCCGAGGGGCGGGCCAACCCCGCCCTGGCGCAGGGCCGCGCCCGGGGCGTCCTCTTCGACGTCGGCCACGGCGGGGGCAGCTTCGCGTGGCGGGTCGCGGTGCCGATCGTCCAGGCGGGATTCCTTCCCGACTCGATCTCGACCGACCTTCACGCCGGCAGCGCCAACGCCGGCATGAAGGACATGCTCAACGTGATGAGCAAGTTCCTGGCGATCGGCGTGCCGCTGGAGGAGGTGATCCTCCGGGCCACGCGGAATCCCGCCCGCGAGATCGGGCGGGAGCACCTGGGGACGCTCTCGGTCGGAGGCCCCGCCGACGTGGCCGTGCTGAAACTCGAGCAGGGAGACTTTGGCTTCATCGACTCCTACGGGGCCCGGTTACGAGGCGACCGCAGGCTCGTCTGCGAGATGACCGTGCGCGACGGCAAGATCGTCTACGAGCTGAACGGCCTGTCGAGGCCAGACTGGACCACGCTCCCGAAAAACTATCGGTACGCGAGCGACCCCCGATGGGACGGGACGCTGCCCCCCGACCGGAACCGGATCTTCGAGGAACCCCCGCCCCCGCCGCCGCGACCGGCACCTCGGCCGCGCGACGGCGGCGAAACCATCCCCATCGGCTTCAGAGTCGGAGGCTCGCGATGATCTCCCTTCAGACCAAGCGCCGGGCGTTCCTGACCGCGCTCGCTGGTGTTCCCGGCCTGCGCCTGCTCGTCCCCGGCGGTCGAGTGGCCGCCCAGGTTCCCCTGGCCGCGCAGGGCCGCGACGTCCTTCGGGAGTTGGGGGTCCGCACGTTCATCAACGCGGCCGGCACGTTCACGGCGATGTCGGGTTCGCTGATGCGCCCGGGTGTGATGGAGGCGATGCAAGTCGCCTCTCGGAAATTCGCGACGCTCGAGGAACTGCACGACGCCGTGGGAAAACGGATCTCGGAGCTACTAGGCTGCCCCGCCGCCCTGGTGACCGCTGGTTGCGCCTCGGCGCTGTCGCTGGCGACCGCGGCCTGCGTCGCCGGGTCCGACCCGGAGAAGATCATCCGCCTGCCCGACACCCGCGGCATGAAGGACGAGGTCCTCGTCCAGGAGTCCCACCGCGTCGGCTACGACCACGCGATCCGCAACGCGGGAGTGAAGCTGATCGAGGTTCGGACCCGCCAGGAGTTCGAGGAGCGAATCGGCGAGCGCACGGCCATGCTGTTCTTCCTGAACTCGTCCGACCCGCGCGGCGAGATCCATCATGAGGAGTTCGTCGCGATCGGCCAAAAGCACGGCGTGCCGACGCTGATCGACGCGGCCGCGGACGTGCCGCCGGCGGAGAACCTCTCGCGGTTCACCAGGATGGGCTTCGACCTCGTGGCGTTCTCCGGCGGCAAGGGCCTGCGCGGGCCGCAGTCGGCGGGCCTGCTGCTGGGCCGCGCGGATCTGATCGCCGCGGCCCGACTCAACACCAGCCCGCACGCGGACACGCTCTGCCGCACCAACAAGGTCAACAAGGAGGAGATCGTCGGTATGCTCGTGGCGCTGGAGCTCTATCTCCAGGAGGACCACGCCGCGGTCTGGAAGGAATGGGAGGGGCGCTGCCGCCGGATCACCGAGGCGCTGTCGGGCCTCGCGGACGTCAAGACCGAGGTCGACGTGCCGCGGGTCGCCAACGCGGTCCCCCATCTGCGGGTGAGCTGGGATTACCAGGCGCGCGGCCTGTCTCCCGCGCAGGTGGTGCGGAAGCTGCGCGAGGGCGAGCCAAGCATCGAGGTGGGCCCCGGATCGAGCCGGCAACTGGTGATTGGCGTCTGGATGATGGAGCCCGGAGAGGACGCGATCGTCGGTCAGCGCCTCCGCGCGATCCTCACCGCCGGATGATCAAGATCCAGGCGTCACTCCACGTGAGGCCATGCGACGGCGTCCCGGCTCACCGGAGGAACTGCTGGACGTAGTCCTCGCCCAGACCGATCTTCCGGTAGTGGTCCCGGCACATCGCGATCTTGGTATGGACGTCCTCGTAGCCGGTCTGTCGCCCCTGGTCGTCGACGTAGATCATCGCCCCGGAAATGTGGAAGAAGGTGATCATCTCCTCGACGTCGTCATCCACGACGAGGGTATGGGTCTCTCCGGGAGGCTCGAAGACGTAGCTGCCCGCGCGGGCGACCCAGTCGTGCTCCAGGTAGCGCCAGGAGCCCTGGATCACGTAGCCGTGCACGGGGGCGGGGTGGCGGTGCCGGCTCACGACGCCGGACCGCGTGACCTTCAGAAGGTTGACCCAGCCCCCGCTGACCGTGTTGAGCATCAACGGGCGGAACCAGACTCGGTCCGCCTGGGGGACCCAGACGCGCTCATCTTCCGGGACGGCGCGGGTGATGATCTCGCGGGCGGCGTCCGGGGGGGCGGCGGGCGGAGTGGGCATGGGACGATCTCCCTCCGAGGGATTCAGGCGATGGAATACCCGCCGTCGACCGGCAGGACGACCCCCGTGATGAAGGCCGCGGCGGGCGAGCAGAGGAACAGGGCGGCCCCGGTCACGTCCTCGGGACGGCCCCAACGCCCCAGTGGGGTCCGCGCCACGATCGCCGACGACCGCGAAGGGTCGTCGACCAGCGGCCGGGTCAGCGCCGTATCGATCCACCCCGGGGCGATCGCGTTGACGCGGATTCCCTCCGACGCCCAGGCGATGGCCAGCGACCTGGTGAGCTGGACGATCCCCCCCTTGCTCGCGCTGTAGGCGGGGACGAAGCCGCTACCGAACGTGCTGAGCATCGAGGCCAGGTTGACGATACTGCCGCCACGGGTCCCGAGCAAGGCGCGACAGGCCCGGCAGACCCGCATCGTACCCACCAGGTTCACGTCCACGACGCGCTCAAAGCCCTCCGGCTCGAACTCGAGTCCGTTCCTGAGGATCATGCCGGCGGCGTTGACCAGGACGTCCAGCCTTCCGAGATCCGCCGCCAGCCGCTCGACGGCGCTCTCGTCGGCGACGTCGAGCGCGTGGGCCGCGCGGATACCGGTCTCACCGCGAAGGGGCGCGGCCTCGGCCTCGGTCAGCCCCGTCACGGCGACCTCGGCACCCTCGGCCGCGAAGGCCTCGGCGATCGCCCGCCCGATCCCGCCAGTCCCCCCCGTCACCAGGACGGACCGGCCCAAGAATCCCCCCCCGCTTCCCATCACGCTCCTCCCTCGACGACCCCGGAAGACCGCAGGTATGATCGCCGAATCCCCCAACCGACGCCACCACCTCCCTTGACCTGGCCAATGGAGCCCCAACCATGATCGACGCGCCAGCCCGGGCGACTCGCACCCTCACGATCCT
>JBFWRA010000621.1:0-3996 GCA_050249155.1 Isosphaeraceae bacterium
ACGAGGCTGGCGTCCCCTTCACGATGAAACGGATCGACGAACTGAGCCGGTTGACCCCGAACATCTGCAAGGTTTCCCCGTCCAGTCATTACCACATCGAGGACGTGGCACGCGCCGGGGGCATTCACACGATCCTGGGCGCGGTGGCTCGGGGCAAGCCGGGCCTGCTCGACCTCTCCTGCGCGACGGTGACCGGCAAGAGCCTTGGTGAGAATATCGCCGAGTACGACGTCAGGGCGGAGACCGCCCTGGGAACCGCGAAGCTCCTGACGAAGGTCCGTCCCGGTGGTGAGCGATCCCACGAGGCCTGGACGGTACCCAGCGTCGCCGTCGAGGCCGCGTCGGGGGTCGCCGTGCTCGAGGCCGAGGGGGGCGGAGGCGGCTCGAACGGTTCGTCGGGCTCGGGCGACGGGTTCGACCCGTACGACGTGATCCGTCCCGTCGAGAACGCGGACTCCCAGACCGGCGGCCTGAGCATGCTCTACGGGAACCTCGCCCCCGAGGGCGCCGTGGTCAAGACGGCCGGCGTGAGCCCCAGGATGCTTAAACACTCCGGCCCCGCCGTCGTCTTTGAAAGCGAGGAAGAGGCCTACAACGGCATCGTCTTCGGCAAGGTGAAGGCGGGCGACGTGATCGTGCTGCGTTACGAGGGGCCCAAGGGAGGCCCGGGGATGCAGGAGATGCTCGCCCCCACCACCGCGATCAAGGGCGTGGGCCTGGACGACAAGTGCGCCCTGGTGACCGACGGCCGGTTCTCGGGCGGGACCGCGGGGGCCTCGATCGGCCACGTGAGCCCGGAGGCGGGAGTCGGCGGCCCGATCGCCCTGGTCCGGGACGGGGACGTCATCGAGATCGACATTCCGAACGGGACGCTCGCCGTGCGCCTGACCGACGAGGAACTGGCCACCCGTCGGGCGGATTGGAAGGCCCCCGCGCCCCGGTTCCGCACCGGCTGGCTCGCCCGTTACACCAAACTCGCGACCAGCGCCTCGACCGGCGCGATCCTGAACTGCGACTGAGCCAGAGTCCAGGGGATCGTCCCGCATCGACGCCGGCCGAGAGTCCCTCGGCCGGCGCGACGATCCGAGCGCTCAATGCGCCTCGGGCACCTCGGCCATCGCGGCGTTGAGGACGGCCTTGTCGTTGTCGTCCTGGACGAACGCCACGACCTTGAGCTTCTTCAAGTCGATTGGGGGAAGGGCTTTGGGGAAGTTCCTGCCTTCCTTGACGAAGTCGCTCAGGTAGGTTTCGAGGGACTGCCTCAGCTCGGAGAGCTTGACGGTCACCTCGGTCTGTCCCTTGCCGTTGGTGATCGCCTTACCCGCCACGCCACCGGGCATCGAGCGCACCACGTGGTGATGGAACCGCAGATTGTTCGACCCGACGTAACGGACTTCCTCCTCGACCAGGGCCAGGCGGAGTTTCGGCTGAGAGCCGCCGATCTTGCCGGCGTCCCCCTCGTCGGGTCCGGACACGCTGGCCCTGGCCGAGATCTTGACCGCGTCACCGTCGCGATTCACTTTGAGGTCGATCTCCGCTCGGGCGGGAGCCTTCAGGGCCGCGTCGATCACCTGGCGAAACTGGTTGAATTTCGCTTCCGAAGCGGGAAGTTGTCCGCCCCCCATCGCGTCGTTCTTGCCGTCGAAGAAAGTGGTCGGAGTGCCTCCGAAGTCGGGGTAGTACTCCATCCGCTTCTCGGTGTCGCCGTTGGTTAGCGGGTCGGGGCCTGGGATGTGCAGATGATACTGAAGCGTCACCAACTCGGTGGGTTCGTAGACCGAGTGAAGGGCGTCGAAGGCGACGTCGGCCGCGACGCAGGGGGGGCACTGAGCCCCGGTGAACAGTTCCATCAGGACGACCCGCTTCGACTCCCTTGGGGCCTCGTCCCTGGCGCGTTCCGGCTTGAAGGGCGGAATGGACTTGCGGTAGGCCGCGTCGAGTTCCTCCTCAAGTTTCGCGAGGCGACCCTCGGCCTCGGTCGCCAGATCGACTTTGCCGGCGGCTCGGGCCGCCTCGGCCAGCGCGCGGGCGACCTCCGCGCGGGCCTGCGGGGGCGCGTCGGCCCCGAGGGACTTCTCCACGTCCCTCGCCAGGTCGAGCGCCAGATCAGCGAACGCTTTTTGGCCCGCCAGCGCGGTCAGGGCTTGCCCAGAGACCGTCGTCAGGCACTCGTCGCCGTACGACTTCGCGCCCTCCAGCCACTGGTTCAACAGGGTCTTCACGGTACCGGCGTCCAGACCGCCGGCCTCGGCCCCCTGAAGCAAGGTGGCGTAAACCTGCGAGAGCGTCAGGTCGCCTGGCGACTTCGTCACGAGTTCCTGGAGCGATTTCGTCCTCGCCTTCGCGTCGGGTTCCTGCCTGGCCTTCATGAACGTCTGGAAGACCGGTGGCGCTTCCTGAAGCGGGGGTGTGACCTTGACGGCGGTCGTCTTTTCCACCTTCGCCGGGAAGCTCTGAGCCGCGATCCGGATCATCCCCCGGTAATTACCGTCCGGCCTGGGGGTCCCCGTGAAGATCGCGTCGACGTTGCCGATCTTCAGCGCCATCAAGAGCGCTCCCTCCTGGCTGAGGGACAGCTGGCTGATTTGCGGTGGCTGGGGCAAGGGTGCCGTGTCGAGGACCTGGGCTTGGAACGCGTCTCCCTTTTTCCCGAGTTGGGTCAGGATCAGGTCGGTCTCGGAGAACGGACCGACCAGGACGAGTCGATAGTTTCCCTGAGGCACGACGGGATCGGCGGCCAGGGCCGTCGGGGCGACGATGGTCAGGGCCAGGCAAACGGCCAGGCGGGACGGGGCGTGGGCCCGCATCAGAGATCTCCTCGGCAAGGGTGGATTCCGGCGTCCGTCGATCGTCGCTGGACTCGAACCGGGTCGCGCGGGGTCAAGGGGAAAGGTTCACGGGGAATCGTCGGACGTTGGGATTTCACTGGGGATCGAGCCCTTGAAGTTCCTCGGGCAGGAAGCGGCCGTCGACACGGATGGGCACGCCGTCGAAGGCGATCGTCCCCCCGCCGTGCTCCGGGCGCTGGATTTGCACGAGGTCCCAGTGGATTTTCGATCGGTTGCCGTTATCGGCCTCGTCGTAGGCGTTGCCAGGGGTCAGGTGAAAGCTCCCCGCGATCTTCTCGTCGAAAAGGACGTCGCGCATCGGTTCCAGGATGAGAGGGTTGCAGCCGATCGACCACTCGCCGACGAACGAGGCCCCCTCATCGGTTTCGAGGATGCGGCGGAGCTTCTTGACGTCGCCGCCGGCGCAGTCGGCCTCGACGATCCTGCCCTCGCGAAAGACCAGGCGAACGCCGTCGAACGACGTGCCCTGGTAAACCGTCGGCGTGTTGAACCGGACGTACCCTTCGACGGAGTCTCGCACCGGGGCCGTGAAAACCTCGCCGTCGGGGATGTTCATCTCGCCGGAACAGGGGACGACCGGAATCCCCTCGATCGAGAATCGCAGGTCGGTCTCGGGAGCGGTGACATGGACCTCTCGGGCGGCGTTCATCCGTTCCACCAGGGGCCGAAGCGCCCTGGAAAGCCGCGCGTAGTCGAGGTTGCACACGTCGAAGTAAAAATTCTCGAACGCCTCGGTGCTCATGCCCGCCTGCTGGGCCATGCTCGCGTTCGGCAGGCGCAGGACGCACCACTTGGTCTTCTTGATCCGACAGTTGAAGTGAACGGGCGTGAGATAATGCGTGTTATACAGGTTGATCTTCTCTCCGGGAACGTCGGCCATCTCGTTGATATTCCGGGCTCCTCGGAGCGCGATATACGCGTCGGCGCGTTCCATGCGGAACAGGTCGGTCTCGCCGAAGGCTTTCATCTGGCCTTCGGAGCCGTTGCGGACCAGTTCTCGGAGCACCCGGGTGTCGCGGATCTCGACCAACGGGTACGCCCCCTTGCGCGCGGCCTTTTGCACGAGGAGACGGGGAAGCGCGCTGTCCTCCAGGTCGAAACACTCGATCAGCAGAGTTTCCCCTTTGGCCAATCGCGTCGAGTGGTT
>JBFWRA010000622.1:0-3986 GCA_050249155.1 Isosphaeraceae bacterium
GGCGGCAGGGGCCATGGCCACGTCGGCCTGTCGAGCGTCCGCGAGCATCTTGCGAACGGCGTCCGAGGTCCCCGACTCGACGCAGGACTGGTTGACCGAGCCGGTGACGACGTACGCGGCACCCATCGCGAAGGCCGCGGCGGCCGACCAGGGGGTCGAGATCCCCCCCGCCGCGCCGATCCTGGGTCGGCTCTCGTAGCCGTGTTCGGCGACCAGCCGGTCGCGCAGGGCGATCATCGTGGGCAGCAGGACGATGGCCGGCTGGTTGTCGGTGTGTCCTCCGGAGTCGGCCTCGGCGGTGACGTCGTCGGCCATCGGAATCCGGGCGGCCCATTCCGCCTGTTGGGGACTGACGGCCCCGCTGGCGACGAGTTCGCGGAGGTACTTGGCCGGCGCGGGGGCGAGGAATCGCGACGCGACCTCGACCCGCGAGACCTTCGCGACGACCCGATTGTCGGCCACGATCCGGCCGGTCAAATCTTGCCGCAGCCCGGCGACCCGGTAGCGGACCAGGGGCGGGGTCAGGTCGAGAAAGGCGGAAGCCTCGACCAGCCGGACCCCACGACGCAGGTAAAGGTCGACCGCGCCGGACTCCAGCGCGGGTTCGGAGGGGCTATGGATCAGGTTGAAGCCGAACGGCGACGTCGAGCCGAGGGATCGCTGGAGCCGGTCCACGGCGGCTTCGACCCGACGTAAGGGGAGCCCCGCCGCGCCGAAGAACCCGAGCATCCCCGCGCCCGCCATCGCCTCGACGAGTTCGACCGAGGCGATCCCGTTGGCCATCGCCCCGGCGAGGCAGGGCAACCGCAGGCCATGATCGTCGAGAAAGGTCGGATCGCCAAGATTCTCGAGCCGGCAGGGGGGAAGGTGACCGACGACCCTGCCGGAGCCTGGGGAGACCCCCGCGCCAAGGTCGGACTCGATCGCCACGAGCCGCCCGTCGCGCTCCTCCACGAGGAACGGTTCGCGCAATCGCCCCAGCGCCCGCTCAAGAGTCAACTCGCGTGTCGTGGGGACCAACACTGTGCCGCTCCACCCCCTCGAAGATCCGAGCACGACCCTCAGCCCACGAAGGCCGCGAACCGTCGCCGCGCCCTGGCCGACGAAACGAAGCCAACGCGATCGTCCCGTCCTCGTGAACCGAAGGGCGCGCGCCCGGGCCGAAGGCTCGGGAGCGTCGACGGGTCTGGCTGGTCGCGTGCCGAGGAGCGGGCGTCCGTCGCCCAATGGGACGACGACGGCCGTCGGTCTCGCTCCGAGGCCGCGCCTGGTCTCGGCCGACGGGCCGTCCACGCGATCGACCCGCGAACCATACCATATTCTCCGGCTCTCTCGGAAGACGCCACGTCGGGAATCTCGGCGGGATTCCGTTCCCCATGTGGTTGCGAGAGAGCGATTTCCAATCCGAAGCACTTTGCCGGACAGAGGCCCGAGAGGTCACGGGCCAGGGCCGTGGAGGGGGCCACCGTCCACCGTGTCGAGCACGGTGGACTGGGTGGCCAGGGGCTCTGGAGAAGAGGTCGGGCCGATCAATCCTCACCCTGGGCCTTGGTGAAGCCGGCCTCGCCGTTGAATTCGGGGAGTTTCTCGACGTGCATCCAGCGCAGGCCCGACGCGGTGACCCGACCGAGCAGGTCGATCAGCGCGGCGTCGCCCAGGTCGCCGCTGGGTTCGCGGAGGATGAACCGACAGCGATGGTGATCCACGCAGTCGGTCATGGCGCCGGTGGGGGGATAGACCTTGGTCCCCCGGTTCGAGATCATCTTGAGCTTCAGCGGGGTGCCTTCGGCCAGCCCTTCGAGGATTCCGCCGACTCGTTCGGGGTCGTGCGCCGACTCGATGAAGACGTCGGCCCCGGTCGTCCTGCGCTGGGTCGGCTTGACGAAGTCGAGGTCGGGGGCGAGGACCGGCAGCTGGATCGGCTTGTACGGTCGGACGGGCGCGCCGGTCCCGGCGGTTTCGAGCCTGGCGATGATCGCGTCGGTGTATTTGCGAGTCGACGCGGCCTTGCCGGAGTCGCCCAGGATGTCGCGGGTGATGATCCCGTCGGCCAGGGTGGCGTGGACGGCGCGTTCGATTTTCGAGGCGGGTTCGAACATCCCCAGGTGCCGGAGCATCATCACGCCGGACATCAGGACGGCGGTCGGGTTGATGACGTCCTTGCCGGCGTACTTCGGGGCCGAGCCGTGTACCGCCTCGAAAATGGCGACCTCGTTGCCGAGGTTCGCCGAGGGGGCGAAACCCAGGCCGCCGACCAGCGCGGAGGTCAGGTCGCTGATGATGTCGCCGTTCATGTTCGTCGTGACGATCACGTCGAACTGTTCCGGCTTCTTGACGAGCTGGTGGGCGCAGTTGTCGATGATGATGTGGTAGGACTCGACGTCCGGATAGTCCTTGGCGACTTCCTCGAAGGTTCGCTTCAGAAGCCCTTCCGTGAGCTTCATGATGTTGGACTTCGTGGCGCAGGCGACCTGCTTTCGCCCTTCGGAACGCGCGAACTCGAAGGCGAGCCTGGCGATCTTCTCACAGCCCTTGCGGGAGATGAGCTTCAAGCATTGCGCCACGCCGGGCGTCTGCATGTGCTCGATCCCGGCGTAGAGATCCTCGACGTTCTCCCGGACCACGACCAGATCGATTCCCCGACCGCTGTAGGGGGTGGTCACGCCCGGCAGCTCGCGGACCGGCCGGATGTTGGCGTAGGTCTCGAAGAGCTTGCGGAGCGTGACGTTGGCGCTCTTCTCTCCGAACCCGACCGGGGTTTCCAGCGGTCCCTTCAAGACGCAACGCGTGCGCTCGATCGAGTCCATGGTGTCCTTGGGCACACCGGAGGCGACCCCTTGTCGAAAGACGCTGGCCCCGGCGTGCCGTTCCTCCCACTCGATCGCGGCACCCGCCGCCTCGATGACCCGCTGGGTCGCGTGAAGACACTCCGGCCCGATCCCATCTCCCGGAATGGCCGTGACCACCACCTTGCCCGAACTCGCCGACGCCGTCGCCATAACCCACCCTCTCCACTGGACGTTTCAGTCGCTTCGACCCCGTCATCCTGACGGAAGTCGACCCGTCACATCAAGAGCAATCATGTCGGGGCGACAAGATGAACGTCCCTCAAGAGGAATGTCGCGAGAGCGGGGCTTCCTCGGTCGCGTGAGTGGGAATGGATCGAAAGTGGGGATTCGGGATGGCGTGGATCGGCTCGGCGGCGATGGCCTCGGTCAGCAGGAACGGCGCGAACCCTCGGCGGACGCGCTGGGAGATCGCCTGGAAACCCGCCTGGCTGACCAGGTCGCGGAATCGCCTGGCGGAGCAGTGGTGAACGGCCCCTTCGACTCCCGCCACGCAAACGTCGTAGATCAACCAACCGTAAGGGGCGTCGCGATATCCGTCGATCAGGAGCAGTCGTCCACCCGGGCGGAGGACCCGGCGCATCTCGGCGACGGCGCGGTCCTGGTTCGGGTAGTGGTGGAAGCTGTTGGCGCAGGTGACGAAGTCGAACGAGCCGCTCGCGAACGGCAGCCGCTCGCTGTCCCCCTGGACGGCGAGAACCGAACCCGCGTGCCGTCGCCAGCGTTCGTTTCCCTTGCGGAGCATGCCCCCGACGAGGTCCACCCCCCAGACCTGGGCCCTGGGCAAGGCGGAGCGGAGCTTGGCGGCGAAGACGCCGGTGCCACAGCCGACGTCGAGGACTTTCAGAGGCCGATCGCCCGCCACGTCGGTGAGCCGTCGGAGCATGGCTCGGTGGGAGGGGCCAAACAGCAACCACTGGAGGATCGAGCGGTCGTAGCTCTCACTCCAGCGCGTGAATTCATGGGTGGCCTGGGTCTTGTCGTATGCCATGGAGCCTCCTTGCTTCCAGGTGCGCCTGCGTCCCCGGTTGTCGGAGAAGGATGTAACCGATCCCCCCCGAGTCGACAACCCCGGGTTCTCGTGTCGCGGGGGAGCGCGGTTCAGACCAGCAGTTCGCCCCGGAACTTCTGGAGCCAGGC
>JBFWRA010000623.1:0-3986 GCA_050249155.1 Isosphaeraceae bacterium
CAAAACAGGTTCACGGCCGTCGGCCTGCTGGTTCTGAGATACGCCGAGGCGTCGCGAACCGAGGCGACGACCGCGGGAACGTCTCCTCCGGAGGCCAACGCGTTCTGGCCCCCAAGGACCGCTCCATCCGCGGCGGCGATCCCGATCGCGGGCGCTCCGCGAACGCGGAGCGCCTTGATCGCTTCCCCGACCGCCGGGACGTCGGCGCACTCGATCTCCAGGAATTCCGTCGGGAGCCGCGTCTGGTCGATCATCCGGACCACGCCGGACCGAGCGTCCCCGCGCCAGCCGACGGTCTCCCTGGCGGACTCCTCCACGGAGGGCCGTGTCACAGTTCGTCGTCCTCGTACTCCTCGTCCTCGTCGTCTCCCTCCTCGGGATCGATCCAGGCGTAAAACTCCGAGTAGATCTCCCAGATATTCTTGAGGGCCCCGCGCACGTCGTTGGGCTTCAGCGCGGGGTGTGGCCCCGTGAGCCCGGCGACCTCGGCGGCGACTTTCAGGAGCTCAATGTTCTGGCGTCGCAACTCGATGAAGATCTGGCCCTGGGTATCCAGTTCCAGAGCTTCCTCGATCGCGTCCTCGACGGAATGATCTTCCATTCCCTCGCCGTTTTGCTCGTCGAGTTCCTCAGGGCGATCCGACATGGCCGGGGCCTCCTGTTCGTGTGTTAAGTTGTGGGTAAGGGTCGATGGGACGTTCACGACGGGGGGGTGGCTCCAGGCCCGCGACGCGGGTTGGACTCCCGCGGTTCAGGTGAGGTCGAGCGGTGAATACGGCAGGTTGAAGGTACTGGCGACGGCCTGGTTGGTCACCTGGCCTCGGTCGACGTTGACGCCGTGGGCCACTCCAGGAAGGGCGGCGGCGACCGCCTTCCAGCCATTGTTCGCGATCTGAAGGGCGTAGGGCAGCGTGACGTTGCAGAGCGCGTAGGTGCTCGTCCGACCGACCGCCCCGGGCATGTTGGCCACGCAATAATGCACGACGCCCTCGACCACGTAGGTCGGGTGGCTGTGAGTGGTCGGGCGGCTGGTCTCGACGCAACCTCCCTGGTCGATCGCGACGTCCACGATCACCGCGCCGTTCTTCATGCGGATGAGATCCTCGCGGCGGATCAACCGGGGAGCGCGCGCCCCGGTGATGAGGATCGCGCCGACGACAAGGTCGGCCCGCTGGATCACGTCGCGGATCGTGTGTCGATCGGAATAGAGCGTGGTGACGTTGGGAGGCAAGAAGTCGTCGAGGTAGCGCAGCCGGTCGACGTTGACGTCGAGAATCGAGACGTTGGCCCCGAGACCGGCCGCGACCTTCGCCGCGTTGGCCCCGACCACGCCTCCTCCCAGGATCGCCACCTCCGCCGGTGCCACGCCGGGGACGCCGGCGAGCAAGATCCCCCGCCCTTCTTGCGGACGTTCGAGGTACTTCGCGCCCTCCTGGATGCTCATTCGGCCAGCGACCTCGCTCATGGGAGTGAGCAAGGGGAGCGTCCCCCGGGCGTCTCGCAAGGTCTCGTAGGCGATCGCCGTGGCGCCGCTGGCGAGGATGGCGCGAGTCAGAGGCTCGTCGGCCGCGAAGTGGAAGTACGTGAACAGGATTTGACCGTCACGGATCTTGGGCCACTCGGCGACGAGGGGTTCCTTGACCTTCACGATCATGTCGGCCCCCGACCAGACGCCGTCCGCGCCGGGGACGAGCGTCGCCCCGGCCTCGCGGTACTGGTCGTCGGTGATCCCGCTGCCGAGGCCCGCGCCCTCCTCGATCAGCACGGTGTGGCCGGCGGCGGTCAGTTCCTCCGCGCCCACGGGAAGCATCGCGACCCGGTATTCATCCGTCTTGGTCTCTTTCGGAACCCCGACGATCATCGCCATTCGCTCCATGGCCTCGGGCCGCTGGGCTCGACCGCCTTGGCTTCCTCCGAACGCCGCCGGCTCGCGGGAGCCGGCCGCCCGCTCATTCGATCAAACCGAACCGAAGGAATCAAGCCGCGCGGCCCTCGCCGCTTGCGTAAGTTCCGCCGCCGCGCCAGAATCGGGCGAGGCGTTCGGCCCGGGGTCAAGGTCCCCGGCCTTCTCGAATCCCTGGGAGTCTCACGATGCGTTCTCTGGTTCCCCGCGAACCGTTCGTCAGGCACCGCCGCACCGCCGACAGAATCCTCATCGAGACCGACCGCCACTCGGCGGCCGTGGCGACGGAGGGCTACGTCTCCGGCGTGTCGGCGGGCTCGTTCGTCGATCGCGCGACCGGGGCTCGCGACCTGGGGTTCGGGCTCAGCATCGTGGACTTCCTTCTGGAACCGGCACCCGAGGGGGAACCGGTTCCCGCTGGCCAGTACGACTTCAACAACCTCGTCCACGGCAAGCTCGCCAAGCGTTACGTCGAGGGACCGCAAATCTGCACCCAGGCGAAACGACTCCCCGCCACGGTCGTCCAGGGGGACGGCTTCGTGGCCGTCACGCTCAGCTACAAATGGAACCTCGCGTATCCTCCTCGAACGATGGCGGGCTCGCTCTGGGAGCAGACCCTGATCTTTCCGAAAGGAGAGCGGTTTTTTCTCAGCGCCGACCGGGTCACCTCGGCCTCCGAAGCGACCGAACTGTTCTTCCGGATCGACATGCCTGGGCACCTCAAGCATCGACGGGGCTCGGGGTTCGAACACGTCTACCTGAGCTACCACGAGCCCGCGATTCTCCCCTCGGCCGAGTTCGTGGAGGACTTCCCACCCGACGCCCGGTTCCTCTATCGGAGAGGCGACCGGCCTCTCCCGAAGCGGTTCATCCGGGGGTATCAGGTCGCCCCACCCTCGGGAAAAGGGGAAGGCCCCTGGCTGGTCGGAATGACGCTCAACCCAGCCGACGTTTACCAGGCGTGGTGTCACCAGCGTGGTTACGTCTGCATGATCGAGGAGATCGGAGGCCGACCCACCAAGCCCGGAGACGTCTTCGGCGCGTGCTATCTGATCGGTGGTTCGACGACCTCGACCAGATGGCCCTCGCCTACGACCGTTACCGAGGCGCGAGCGGACTGACGCTCGAAGGGCCCGCCGACAAACCTGAAGGGTTTCGGACCCTCGACGCCTCCGAGCTCGCCGCGCTTCGTCGATGACCAAGCGCCCTGGATTTCACGCCTTGGGCAGACGCGGAGGCTTCTCGCGGGTGCCCCGCCAGTCGTCGAGGAGCTTCTTGAGTTCCTCGACGGTCACGCCGCCGTGGTCGTCGCCGGAGTTCCAGCGTTCCATGATCGCCTTGTGACGTTCACGGAGAACGCCCTTGGGCAGAAATCGGCCGTGAAACTTCTTGAGCACCTTGAGCCGGGGGTCCGCCGGGGGCCGTGGAGCCACCGCCGCGGCCTTGGCCACGGGAGCTTCTGGGGCCGCGGCCTCCGCCTTCTTCGCCGCGGCTTCCGCCTTCTTCGCCATGAAATCGACCTGACCTTCCTGAACGACCTTCGCACCGAGCCGCGACCGGCGGGCGCGCTCGGGAACCTACCCGACGATCAAGGACGTCGGAAAGTCACACGTTACCGATTCCAGGGCGGGCTGACAAGTCGCCAGCGAAGGACGAACCCGACGCCGGGGTGGCCGACGATCGTTGTCCCTGGAGTCGCCAGGAGATCGGGCCGCGGAGCGCGTGTCCCGCCGAGACCGGCTCGGACGCCGGGACGACTCCTTCCCAGTCGTGACCTCGAAGGCTCTGAAGCACCTGATCGGCCAGCCGCATCGCCCGGAGCGCGTCGTCGCCGTCGACCTTGGGTCGCGATTCACCACGGGACGCCTGGACGAAGTCCCGCAGCTCCAGGGCGAGGGGTTCGGGGCCCTCGGTCTGAACCCGGTCGACTCGCAGGATCTTGCCGAAGACGCGCTCCTTGATCGCGGCGGGCTGGGTCAAGTCCAGGCCGTCAAGGTCGATCTCACCGCGACGGAGCCCCTCGGAGGGGCGAATCAGCGTGCCTTCCCGGGTGCTGAAGTCGAGCGAGGCGTACCCCTCGGTG
>JBFWRA010000624.1:0-3985 GCA_050249155.1 Isosphaeraceae bacterium
TGGGGACGCGCGGCGGTGGCTTGTACGGACCCGAATCCGTCTCGGCGTCCTCCTGAGAACAACCGCCGCCGAGGGCGAGAGCGCACGCGAGACCGACGAGCGCGAGGCGAGGGGTCGCGGTTGGAGGCTGAGTCACGGGATACCCTCGGGAAGTGGCGAACGTTCTGGGCCCGCCCCCGCCACCCACAGTGACGCGCGGGGCGGGCCTGGGCGAGTGGATGGGACTCATTTCTTCTCGGCGAGGGACTTGCTCGACGCCTTGACGTCGAAGTCAAAGGTGCCGCCGTTCTCACCGACCTCGATCGGAGGCTGCTCCGTTTTCATCGCGTCGGTGTACTTTGATGGCAGGGTCTCCTTGCGAAGACCCGCCATTTCTTGCTGAAAGGTGTCCATTTGCATTTCTGGAGGAAGGACGATGCCCGGCGGCGCGTCGGCCTTCTTACTGATGAGCACGACGTACTTGCCGGGGGCCAGCCCCGAGCGCCCCTGGAACATCGCCTTGTAGTTGCCTTCCGGCCCGGTCTTGTCGTTGCCGGGTGTCGAGTCCTTGTTCGTCGGGTCCGGGACGAAGGAGACCTCGGCACCTTCCAACGGCTTCCCGTTCAAGGTCACGACACCGCTCACCGGAACGAGTTTCGGGCCGGACTCTCCACAGCCCACGAGGGCCAGGAGGAGGGCCGCCACCAGCGGAGCGGCGGCCCGGTGGACTCTCGGGTTGATCGTCTTCACGACGGGTCAATCCTCTTCTCTACGTGTGCCAACGGATAGGGAAACGACACCAGGGAGGTCCCGGATGACGACTCAGTACGCGTCGGCGCTGATGACCTCGCCGTTGCTGATCGTCTGAAGCGCCCACCAGGTGTAGGCGTTGATCGTGTTCTTGATAAATCGCACCGAGCCGTCACCCATCGCGACGTTGACCCCGCCTGGGTGCAGGCTGCTGATTCGCCAGGCGTAGGGCAGCTTCTTGTAGTTGGTGTACGACGCGGAGTTGTCAAAGGGCCAACCGGCGTTGGGCAGGGTGCTGACCGCCCGGGAATGCGTCGGCGGGTAGACCACCGCGTGTGACGAGGTGTGCGTGCCCGAGCCCCAGTACGGGCCAAAGTACTGCACGCTATAATTGTTGGTCCAGTCGATCTTCTCCTGCCTGATCTCGCCGACCATGCAGGTGTTGCTCAGGCCGTCACTCACGTCCTTGAATCCGGTCGAAAGATCGGTGAAGAACATCCCCCGGTTCGCCGGCGAAGTCCCGTGCGTGGGCGGACAGTCGTACTCCGTGTACTGGCTGGACATGAATCCATAATTCGATCGCCTGGCCCTCTGCATCGAGTACGGTCCAAACCCGTTGACGTCGTAATCCTTGACTTCCGGATCCTTGTCGGAGGGGCACCAGAACGAGGTGATCATCGCCCCGGTCACCGTCGAGTTCGTGAACGCCGTGCCCGCCAACACCCTGTTCCCAGTGTTGAGCCACGTCAGTGTGTTCGACGAGGCCTGGCTGAAGTTGTACGCGTTATAGAGCGCGCCACCTTCGATCTGCCCCAGGATCAACGTGAACCCAGTCGTGTTCATCACCCAGCCCGCGGGAAGCCCGTTCTCCGCGGGATACAGCCGATTGCAGCTTCCCGAGCGAAGCTTCGGCGGAGGCAAGGCATTGCTAACGTCATGATAATTATGGAGCGCCAACCCGATCTGTTTCAGGTTGTTCGTGCATTGCGCGCGGCGAGCGGCCTCGCGGGCGCTTTGCACGGCGGGTAACAACAACGCGATCAAGACCGCGATGATCGCGATCACGACCAGGAGCTCGATCAACGTGAAGCCGCGGCGCGGCACCGCACGGGAGCGGAAACGGCGGAACATGGTCGCTTCCTTCGCGAGTAAGAAGGATTGGGAGGAGTGGTCAACGACGAACCGCAAGGGTCGTTTTACCGGCGACTAACCCGAGGAAAGGTGGGAAGAGCAATCGGGCCAGCCAACACGGATGTATTGATATACACGGCGGGCGCGAGTGGTGTCAAACGAATTCTTCGCGTTTTCTTTGACCTTCCCGAACCCGAGAAATCGGCCCCGGCGCGGACCCTGGATTCCAAGCCGCGACGACCCCATGGAATCTATTAAATCATCATATTATAGTATTTGCAAATTTCTTATCATCAATTGTCATTCCACAGGCTCGAATTCCCCGCCGCCTCGAAATCGCGACCGCGATCCTAGTCGACGACCGCGCTGATCGCCCAGAACGGCCACTCCCAGGATCATCGCCACCAACAGGCTGGGCGTGTCCGCGGGCGATCCCCAAGACCGCGCCAGAAATACTCCGCCCTTCGCGGGGATCGGGGAGGCGGGCCGGACCTCCGCCCGGAACGTCTCGAGTCTCGCCGTGAACGCCAGCCTCACACCGGGCCTGACCAGGGGCGCGAGGTTTGAAGGGACGGATTCGATACCGACTTCCGGCGGGATCGCGGTCAGGCCCGCGAACGGTCGCGTTCGATCCGAGGATCAGTCGGGTCGCTTCCTGGCCCTCAGCCGCTCGCCGAGGGTGCCGACTCGCGCGGGGGGGCGTTCCATGACGGCGGGACGTTCCGGGGCCGGGGGGTCGATCGCGCGGGCGGAACGACCCGGAGGCGCGGCGGCGCGGCGACCCGGGACCGGAGTCGACACGGTCGCCGGCCTCGTGATCGCCGAGGGCGCCTCGGTCGCCTGAAGGATCGGCCGGACCGCCGCCACGACGGCCGACCCGTGCGGTTTCTTCTCACCCAACGGAACGTAGGCCGTTTTCTCGTCGGCGACTCGGACTCGCCCCGGATTGAGCGCCGCGAGTTTCTCGATGCGGCGAGTGCTGCGATAGGTCAGAACCGCGTATTCGTCCTCGACGTGAATCCTGGCGAGTTGCCAGCGTTCGGCCAGCACGCGAAGTTCCGCCTCCGTCAGCAGGTTCTCGGCCTGTCGGGGCGGAGGGCCGAACCGATCGATCAATTCCTGGCGGAAATCGGCCAACCGCTCCAGGCTTCGGACTCGGCCCAGCCTCCGGTAGAGTTCCACCTTCACGCGAGGGCCTGGCACGTAATCCTTTGGCAGGTAGGCTCGCCAGGCCAGTTCGATCGAGCAGTCGAAGGCGGGTCGGTCGGGTTGCCGGGTCAACGATCGGACGGCCGATTCCAACAAGGAGCAATACAGCTCGTAGCCGACGCTCTCGATATGTCCGGACTGCTCGGGGCCCATGATGTTGCCCGCGCCCCGGATCTCCAGGTCGCGCAGGGCGATCTTGAACCCGGCCCCCAGCTCGGTGAACTCCTCGATGGCCTTGAGCCGCTTCACGGCGTTGGGAGTGACGGGACGGTCCGATTCGAGGAGCAAGTACGCGTACGCCCGATGCTTGTAGCGGCCGACCCGCCCCCGGAGTTGGTGAAGGTCGGCCAGGCCGTACTTGTCGGCTTCGTTGATGAAGATCGTGTTCACGTTCGGGATATCGAGGCCCGACTCGATGATGGTGGTGGCGACGAGCACGTCGAATTCGCGCCTGATGAAGCCCAGCATCGTCTTCTCGAGCGCCTCGCCGGACATCTGACCGTGGCCGATTCCGATCCTCACCTCGGGGACGATCGACTGGATCTTATCGGCCACGCTCTGGATGTCGTACACCCGGTTGTGGACGAAGTAGACCTGGCCGTCGCGGTTCAACTCCCGGTGGATGGCCCGTTTGACGGTCTCCGAGTCGTACCGCAGGATGCGCGTCTCGATCGCCTTGCGGTCCGGCGGCGGGGTTTCCAGGTTGGAGATGTCTCGGATGCCCAGCAGGCTCATGTGCAGGGTTCTGGGAATGGGCGTGGCCGAGAGGGTCAGCACGTCGACGGTCGCCCGGAGCGACTTCAACCATTCCTTGTCCTCGACCCCGAATCGTTGCTCCTCGTCGATGATGATGAGGCCCAGGTCCTTGAACGCGACGTCTTTTTGCACGAGGCGATGTGTGCCGATCAGGATATCG
>JBFWRA010000625.1:0-3978 GCA_050249155.1 Isosphaeraceae bacterium
CGGAACGGCCGTCAGCGACTCTGGCTTTCGTGAAACCCTCAGCCAAATCGACACGTTGAAACAACTGGACCTGAGGGAAACGAAGGTGAGCCCCGATCGCGTGAGGTCGTGGCGCGAGGCGAAACCGGGTCGGAGGGCGTTGCGATGAGCGCGCGACTCTTCGTGGAGGGAGCGGGGAACCCGCGGAACTCCGAGATCCTCGCCACCGCCTGCGAGTTGGCCTACTACCCCGAGTCACAGGGGCGCGAACTGTATCAATCGAAATTGGGGCTCGACGCCCAGTTCGTCAGCGTCGACAACACTCAGGTGTACGTCGGTCAGAACGACACCGACGTCGTCGTCGCGTTTCGAGGGTCCGAGTCGCCCGACACGATCGACGGCTTCAAGGATTGGTTGCTGACGAACGCGAACAACTTCCTCATCCTTCCCGAGGGAAGGATCGGAACCGACTTCGCCGCGGCGGGAGTCGGGGCGCGGTTCCACAAGGGGTTTCTCGAAGCCCTGGACGAGATCTGGGCCCCGTTCTTCGCCGCGGTCGACAAGGCGATCCAGGCCAAGGATCGCCCCGTCTGGGTCACTGGTCATAGCCTCGGCGGAGCGCTGGCGCTGCTGGCGGCCTGGCGGCTGGTTCAAAACTTCATCGGGGTCCATGAGATTCACACCTTCGGAGCCCCCATGATCGGCAACGACGCGGCGGCCAAGGCGTTCGAAGGGGAATTCCCGAACAAAATCTTTCGATACGTCAACGACCTGGATCTCGTTCCGCTTCTCCCGACCGTCAGCCTCACGACCAACAGCTACGCGCACTGCCTGCGTGAGATGATCCTCCGCGGCCAGGCCGAGACCAGCGCCGCCTCCGCCGTTTTGCAGGGCTTCGCCTCCCGGACGATCGACGGGATCTTGAACGCCACACTGATCGACGATATCTGGTCCTGCATGAAAGACCGGATCGCCTACCATATGGTCTCCAGCTACCAGCAACGCATCAAGGAACGATAACGCGCAACCGCCCAACCCCGCGAGGCCCCCGGCGACCGACGACGACCTCAGCCGCGCGGCGCTTCCGAACACGATTTGAGAACGATCCACCCATGACTAGCGCAGCAGGCTCCCCTCCGACGACCCGGGGAGGGTTCGACTCGACCGCGTTCCAGGCGTTCCTCAAGGAAAGGGACGAGCCCTCCTGGCTTCTGAAACGCCGCCAGGAAGCCTTCGACACCTTCCTCGCGACCCCCTGGCCCACCGCCCGAGACGAGGAGTGGCGGCGAACCGACCTTCGCGCTTTCAAGCTCGGCGCGTTCAGTCCTCCCCAGCGCGACGAGATCCCCGGGGATTCCGCCGCCTTCGAGCCGCTCTGGTCCGCCCTCAGCGGCCACTACGCGACCGGAATCGAACATGTCAACGCGATCACCACGCGCAAGGCTGACCCGACGAAGCTCGGCGGCGCGGTTTTCGTCGATCTCGCCACGGCGGTCAAGGATTACCCCGAGATCCTCGAGCGTCACTTCCTGACCGACGCGGTCACCGGTCGCGAGGACGCCCTCTCCGCGCTTCACGCCGCGTTCTGGACCAGCGGCACGCTGCTTTACGTCCCCCGAGGGGTGAAGGTCGAAGCGCCCCTGTTTAGCCTCGTCGGACTGGCCAGGGAGGGACGGGTCGACCTCCACCACACCCTGGTGGTCCTCGAGGACGGGGCCGAGGCCACGCTCGTCCGCGAGACCGCCGGCCGTGGCCGTGGGGAAACCGCCGCGTTTCAGGCCGGCGCCGTCGAGCTCTTCGTGGGCGCGGGGGCGAAACTTCGCTTCGTGAACGTCCAGAATTGCGACGCCACCACCTGGCACTTCAGCAGGGAACGGGCCATCGTGGGCGCTGGCGGTTCACTCCAGTGGACCGTGGGGGGACTCGGAGCCCGTCTGGCCAAGGTCAACCAGGAGGTCGCCCTGGCCGGAGAGGGGGCCCGGGCTCAGGTCAACGGCGTGATGTTCACGACCGGCCGGCAACACCTGGCGTATTTCACCAGGCAAGATCATATCGCCCCGCGAACGACCAGCGACCTCCTCTACAAGGGAGGGCTCAAGGACCACTCGCGGGTCGTCTGGAAAGGCATGATCCGGGTCGAGAAAGACGCCCAGCGCACCGACGCCTACCAGAAAAACGATAGCCTGGTCCTCTCCGACGCCGCCAGGGCCGACTCGATCCCCGGGCTGGAGATCGAGGCCAACGACGTCCGCTGCACCCACGGGGCCACCGCGGGTCGCGTGGATGAGGAGATGATCTTCTACGCGCGGGCACGCGGGATTACCCGAGAAACCGCCATCCGCCTGATCGTCGAGGGCTTCTTCGCCAACGTCTACGATCGGATCAGCCTGGAGCCGGTCCGTGAATCGCTTCGTCAATCGGTCGCCGCGAAGCTCAATCTCGACCCAGGGACGTTTCCCCGCTAAGTCGTCGGGGCCGACCCGGTCGCCCCGCCGCGTTCGCCAGATCGAGCCGACGCGCGAGGCGACGGCCTCGACCCGTCGACTCGCCCCACCGGATCGCGAACGACGGTCCCCCGATCCACACTCGACCCCCGCAGCCAAGGAGTCCGCCCACTCATGCCCGCATCCTACGTTCATCCCGAGGTGCTCGTCTCGGCCGACTGGGTCACCGAGCATCTGAACGACCCCAAGGTCCGCGTCGTCGAGAGCGACGAGGACGTGCTGCTCTACGACATGGGGCACGTCCCCGGCTCGGTCAAGATCGACTGGCAAGGCGATCTTCAGGACCAACTCATCCGAGATTACGTCAACGCCGAGAAATTCGCCGAGATCTGCGCCCGGGCCGGCATCGCCAACGACACGACGGTCGTCTTTTACGGCGACAAGTCGAACTGGTGGGCCTGCTACGCCTTCTGGGCGTTCAAACTCTTCGGCCACAAGGATTGCCGGATTCTCAACGGCGGCCGTAAACTCTGGATCGACCAAAAGCGCCCCCTGTCCACCGAGGTTCCCACCTATCCTCGGACCGACTACAAGGTTGGCAAGGGAGACGAGGCCGCGATCCGGATCTTCCGGGACGACGTTCTGACTCACATGAAGTCCGGCAAGCCGCTGATCGACGTCCGAAGCCCGAAAGAGTTCACCGGCGAGATGCTCCACATGGAGGACTACCCCCAGGAGGGCGCTCTCCGCGGCGGGCACATCCCGGGGGCCAAGAGCGTTCCCTGGGCCCGCGCGGTCAACGACGACGGCACCTTCAAATCGGCCGAGGAACTCTTGAAGATCTACGAAACCGAGGTGGGCCTCAAGCCGACCGACGACGTGGTCGCCTACTGCCGGATCGGCGAGCGCTCCAGCTTGACCTGGTTCGTTCTCACCTACCTGCTGGGCTATCCGAAAGTGCGAAACTACGACGGCTCCTGGACCGAGTGGGGCAACCTCGTTCGCGCGCCGATCGCCAAGGGAGAGTGACCGTGACCAGCGCCCTGGAAGAGATCGTGACCGAGTTCCAGGAATCGGACGTCGAGGAGAAAAAAGAACTCCTGATCGACTTCGCCAAAAAACTCCCCCCACTGCCGGAACGCTTCGAGGCGCTGAAGGACGAGGCCCATCGAGTCCACGAGTGTCAGTCCCCCGTCTTCCTCTTCGTGGAGGTCAACGGCGGACAGGTCCGCCTGTTCGCCGACGCCCCGATCGAAGCGCCCACCGTCCGAGGTTTCGTCTCCCTCCTGGTCGAAGGTCTGAACGGCGCGAAGGTCCACGAGGTCGCCGACCTGAAATTCGACCTGATCCGGCGGCTCGGGCTGGTCGACGTGCTCGGAATGCTTCGGCTCAACGGCCTGCAAGGCGTGTTGCATCGAGTCAAGGCGGAAGTGATCAAGGCGTCGGCCCTCGCCGATCTCGCTTCCCAGAAAACCCCTTCGTGAATGGGCCCGCCCCGAAAACTCCCCGCCCTCCCCGTCAGGACGCTGGAACGATGTCGGAACCCGTCAGAGTC
>JBFWRA010000626.1:0-3973 GCA_050249155.1 Isosphaeraceae bacterium
CGCGAGTAGTTGGTGGTTTTCCGTCAACGACAACCAGAAAATTGAGACCTGTCGTGTTTAACGGTCAACTTAGGCGAATCGAGAGTTGATTTTGGAGGGTTGAACCGCTTTAAATAGCTGAGGTACGACTGCCCGCGGTCTCCCGTCCGATCGACGGGGATTCTCGAAGAGGAGAATGCGGGCAACCGGCCTCAGAAGCATTAGGAACAGACGACCATGGCCCGCCGGAAGACCCTTCCCGAGTCGGTTCGCGCCAAATACGCCCTGGCCGAGCGACTCAGTCAACTCCGCGGTGAATTATTCGGCGATCGGGGAGGGCCCGAGCTGGCCCGGCAACTCGGTCTGCCGGTTCGTACCTGGTACAACTATGAATCGGGAGTGACCGTGCCGGCCGAGGTCATTCTCAAGATCATTGAGCTGACTTCCGCCGAACCGATGTGGCTCCTGCATGGGAGGGGACCCAAGTTCCGTCCGGAAGCCCGGCTTCCGGGTGAACCTGGCACGGGAGGCTCCATCTCGGTGCCGACCTTGCTCCGCACCGCGTTGCAGTTGCTCGAACAGGGAGAGGGTTCGCCTCCCACCCTTATCGTCTCGAAGGGAAGGCCGGACTCCTCGCCTACGGATGAAACCGCCGACGTGGTCCTGATCGCGGTCGACGACTCACTGGAGGGGGGGCCGATCACCAAGTCCTCGGGTCCAAAGTACGTCGCGGCCAGGCGTGAGTGGCTCGACGCCGAACGCGAGTGTCGCGTCATGCGGGTCGAGGGAACGTCGATGAGCCCGATCGTCGCGGACGGGGCCTACGTCGCCTTCGCCAAACAGGAGGAAGACCCCGCGCGACTCGACGGAAAGATGGTGATCGCCTGGGTCGATCACCAGCCGATCGTTCGATGGTTCTCGCACGCCGGCCGCTACGCGGTCCTTCGGGCCGAGAACCCGGCGACCAGCCCCTCGCAGCACCTGATCGACCTGGAGGACAAGTCCAAGCCCGCGCGCTTCCGACGGGTTCTCTGGATCAACACCCCTCATTGAGTCGGGACGAGCCACCCAGCGCGGTACCGGGGCCTCGGGGTTCAAGGGCCCCATTCCACGTAGGTTTCGAGACACGGGAGAACCAGGATCTTTCCGTCGCCGATCCTTCCCGTGCGGGCCTGGGTGACGATGGCCTTGAGAACCAGGGCCAGGTCTCGTTCCAGAACGAACAGCCGCAACTCCACCTTCGGCAGGAACGAGTCGTTGAACTCACTTCCCAGATATCGATGGAGGCGGTTTTTCTGTCGTCCGTAACCCATGGCCTCGCGAACGGTTCCACCCAGGATCTCGATGCTCTCCAGAGCGGCGAGGATCGCCTCGGCGCGGAACGGCTTGACCATCGCCACCACCTGAACGACACGCATCCGAATCTCCCGAGTCCTCGCCGCCGGCGGGGTCGGCCAGCGCGTTTCGCGAGGAACCGACTCGCTTCGCCGCTCGCCCTTTGCGATGGCGCTCGCGCTTCACTACAATCTCCGATCATACCGACGGAGGCCCGTCGGTCGCGACGGCGGGCACCGACTGAGGTCGCCCCTAGGACGCCAGGTCGAGGTGATGAATGCGAAGGTTCGTCGTGCTATTGGCTTCGGCCGCCGTCCTGCTGACCGCGGGTTGCGGCGCGAAGAGCTATGAGGATCGACTCAACAAGACGCTCGCTCAGCGGCGTTACGTCAAGCGCCTTGACGAAAACCTGATGCCCGCTCCCGCGGAGAGCAAGCTCAAGCAGTATCAGGTGTTCGTGCGGCCCCCAAAGGCCATGGAAGGCCCCACCAAGGCGTTTCAGCTGGCTCCCCCCGAGGAGGGGAAGTTCGACCTCGCCGAGAGCTTCGTCGACCCGGGCAAGTCGAGCCTGCACGTCCTGGCGAGGGTCAAGCAGCCCAAGAGCGCCGACGCGAAGAAAGCCGCTCCGCCGCCGACGAACCGCGGCGACTTCAACGTCGACGTCGCCGCTCTGCTGGGCAGCGTCTACAACCTGGAGATCGACCTGGCCGCCGCGAAGGAGGAGACCGTTCGCAAGAACAAGTTCAAGCGCGTCACCTTCGAGGGCAACGGCAAGAACGTGCTGGTCTACCTGGTGGGCTCGAAGTCGAGCACCCATGAGGTGGCGCTCATTTTCGAGTATCCCAAGTCGGAGACCAGCAAGCTGGTTCCGATGATCGACCTCGCCCTCGGCGCGTTCGCCGTGGGACCGCTGGCGCAAAGGGCCTACGACGGGGCCGTCGGTGACGAGGCCGAGGAAGGGGCGGGAGAGGGAGAGGCCGCGGTCGCCTTCTGATCGACAGGGACCGAGGGAATCGCCCGACTTCACGCGGGCGATTCCACGTCCATTCAATCGCCGAGACGGGGCATCGTCGACCGGCCTCAGCGAGCGGAGTAGGTCTCGAACCGGGGAGACCCGGCGGGGGCTTCCGAATCGTCGAGCAACTCGGCCCGAACGATCGCGACGTCTCCGGGCGCTTCGATACCGATCCGGACATGATTTCGATCGATCCGGATGATCGAGACGCGGACGTCGGATCCGATCACGATGGATTCCAGAGGTTTGCGGCTCAGGACCAGCATCGCGGACCTCCCTGTCTTCGTGAATCCGCGGGGTATCCTCCCGCGGTCTGAACTGGTGGGTGAATCGTCCCCCAAGACTGAGGACCGGGTCGCGGC
This sequence comes from Isosphaeraceae bacterium, assembly GCA_050249155.1. GTDB lineage: Bacteria > Planctomycetota > Planctomycetia > Isosphaerales > Isosphaeraceae > JBFWRA01. The sequence continues at coordinate 2,692 of JBFWRA010000626.1, forward strand.
GGCATCAGTCGATCAAACGCACGCCCTGAGCACGCGGTCCACACCTTCTCAGTCGAGAATCGACCCTTTTTCCGACAGGATTCTTCCAAAGAATTCTCAAGTTCTCGGACTCAGGGTCCGACACGACGCCAGTTCGTGTCCTCGATCCGCTGGAATTCGCCTTCCAGGTCCTTCCCCTCGTAGAACGAGAGCCAGCCAAGCACTTCCCGGCTCTCGCCCGGTGGGCAATCGGGAAACTTGGGGTCCGAGTGCAAGCAAGGGCAAGGAGGGTTGCCCCAGGCGCGATGGCAAGGGGTCCACGCCGTGATGATCCAACGCTCTCCGTCAGCGGACCTCACCGCGACGTAAGGCGGCTGAAAGACCTTGTTCTCGTTGGTCTGGGCCTCGAATCCCACAGCTCCCTTCAACATCACGCATTGCTGAACGCGAAGGTCGGAGAGCGGTTCCTCGGTGCCATTGGTCAGCTTCAGGCTCATTCGCACGGAGTCGGCCGAGGGAACCACCTTCGCCGCGAACGAGATCCCATTGGGCAAGCGTCGCTCGGCCTGGAGTACGCCCCCCGGCTTCCTCTCCCATTCTCGCCGAGGGAGCGTCACCCCCTGTTTGCTCCAGACGGTCGGAACGTGCGTATGGGCCAGATAGGTTAGGCCAAGGTTGGACCAGATCGCCTCGGGGAGGTCGACGACCACGTAGGACGCGGCGTCCCAGGGAGTGAAGACGCTGAACTTGGTCTCACGTTGAGGTCGAACCGCGCCGTCGAGGAATCCAATCCGAGGGTGTCTCCCCCCTGGATAAGGAAGGACCCGCAACGGGTCGTTCACGTTCCGTCGCGGGGCCCTGGCGGCGTCGACGCCCAGCCGGGCCGCTTCCCTGGTCACCTCCGCCGGGCCAAGCCCCGTGGCGGCGGACGCTTCCTCCGGAGAGAACCGGTGGTACACGAGCATGTTTTCGAGCCAGAATCTCAGGTCGACGTCCCCCGCCGGCGGCCTGGCTTCGGAGGAATCGTCCGCTCTGGAGGTCGTGACCAAACCGAGGCAACAGGAGGTGAGCGTCGCGACGGAGAACATCCAACGCCTTGATCGAGGAATCATCGTTCGAGTCTCGCGAAATGGTCGAAATGGGATGAATCGCCACGAGCACGTGGTTTGACCGATCGGGAGCCATCGCGAGTCCTCTCGCGGGTTGGCGGCCTCGTTGATTTTTTCCTGGGATCTCCCGGCCTGTTCGATCATAGTCCCAGAGGATCCAGTCCGCGACCTCGTCGATGACTCGGTTGGTGAGA
>JBFWRA010000627.1:0-3972 GCA_050249155.1 Isosphaeraceae bacterium
CGTCTGGTCCTTGCCGGCCAGGCTCTGTTGAAGGAGCTTCATCCGCGGGGAGAAGTACCGGCTTCCCGAGTCGATCAAGATCCCGATCTTGCTGGAACTGGCCAGAAGGGCCGCGCGGGTGGTCCCATAGGGGGACTGGCCCGGAAGGTCCATTCGATCGAGGATGGTCGAGTCGGTCATCGCCTCTTCCAGCGTCGCGACGCCGTCCCCCTGGGCGTTGGGGATTGGCAGACCGATCCGGGCGTCGAACAGGTAAGGCTTGCCGTCGACGAGCACGGCCGAGCACCAGACGACCGGCTCCTTGGCCCCGCGAGGCGTGTACGTGATCAGCCCGGCGTCCAGGCCCAGCTGTCGGCAGAGCGCCAGGAAGAGCCAGCCGCGCTCCGACCAGACTCCGTCGGACTCCACGGCCATCCCACGCAACAGGACGTCGTAGGGACGGGCGACCGCCGGCGTGCCGCCGCTGGCCCGGAACGTCGTCGCCGGAATGAGCTGCACGTGCCGGACCATCCAGTCGAACGCCCGACGCACGCGCGTCAGGTCGTCACCGACGCCGCCGACGCGCCTGGCGACGTTCTGGTACAGCATGCAGTCTTCCAGGTGCCGAGCGTCCGGCATGGTCCACTCGGGCGTCTCCAGGACGTCGACGGAGGATTTGTCGACCGTCTCCTCCAGAAACGCGCGCGACTCGGGGGCCATCTTGTAGGCCGAGGCGGGGGTATCGCTGAAGTACTGGTTCAGGTTCTTGATCGCCTGCCCGAAATTCGCCCCGCCAGGGTTGGTGGCGGCGGACTCCACCAGTTGGACCACGTTGCCAAGAATCGCGGCCTTCTCGGCGGTCCTGGCGCCGTCGGTGGCCTCGGGGTCGGCCGCCGTCGAACTCGCGGCGGTCGGGGAGGGCTTCGTCGTGATGGGCAACGCGCCCGCGGAATACGTCCCCTCCGGAATCTCGGTCGTGTCGCTGGACGAATAGTCACAGCCCGCCAGAGCGGAGGCCAGAAGGACGAACAGGGTCGAGGGGAACGTCCGCGCGAAGGCCGGTAAGGCCAGGCGCGACACGATCGCGGCCGATCGGCGGTCGAACGTCCGGGGGCGAGAACGCCATAACACGAGAATCACTCCTGGGTTGCTCCGTCAATGGGGATGGCGGCCGACCGCGGGGTCGGCCCCGTCGCCGATGGGATTCGGATCAGGGATGACGGACGAATGAAGCGAGAACGCGGTCAAACGGGCGGACGGCCAGTCTGGGAAGGCCCTCGCGGGCTTCGCCGCGCGGCGTCAACCCTCTCATTGTTGCCTGGATCGGGTCGTTCCGGCGAGATCTCCGCGAGTCGCCCAGGGGAATTTATCCACTACGATCGGGACCGGCGAAAGGTTCGATACGGAACTGACGCCGCTGGCCTGACGACCGCGTTTCAGGGAGGGGCGACCGAGGGTCCGCGCGTCGTTTCGCTCGACTCAATCCCGAAGCCCTCGCGCGGCGGGCTCATCGATCAGCCAGGTCACTCGTCCCGCGGCGGTTCGTAAGAGAGACGCGGGACAGGAGGCGGTCTGGGGACCGGTCAGCGCCGAGGCCACCGCCTCGGCCTTGCCAGGACCGAACGCGAGCACCAGGATCGATCGCGCCGCGAGGATCGGCGCGACGCCCATGGTCAACGCCCTCCGGGGAACGAGCGCCGCGTCGCCAAAGTCTTTGGCCGCGTCGGCCAGCGTGACCGGGTGGAGGTTCACGAGCCGGGTCGGCAGCGCGCACGCCTCCTCGACGGAAAGGTCGCTCGGTTCGTTGAACGCGACGTGGCCGTTGCGGCCAATCCCCAGCAGTTGGAAGTCGAGGCCGCCGTCGGCCGCGATCCAACGGTCGAACGCCTTGGCGTGTTCGGACGCGAACGCCTCCGGAACGGTACCGTCGAGAAGATGCGCCCGGTTCGGCGCGAGATTCACATGCCCGAGGAGGTGCCGGTGCATGTACGACCGATAACTGTTCGGATCGGCGGGGGAGATGGGATAGTATTCGTCAAGGTTATAGGTGGTCACGTCCTGAAACGAGATCGACCCCGCCCGAAACAATTCCACGAGCCGTTGATAAACCGGCACGGGAGTGCCCCCGGTGGCCAGGCCGAGCACGGCCTTGCCGCGCGCGGCGACCGAGAGTTTGACGATCTCCGCGATCCGGTCCGCGGCGCTCAGGCAAGCGGCGGGGGCCTTGGCGAACACCTCGACGGTCGCGCCGGGAAAATTGATCGTGCGGGAGGCGGCGGACGTCATCGAGAACGCTCCGAGATTCCTGGGGTTCGCGGGGCGAACCGGTTCGTTTCGTGGGGCGGGAAAAAAAACGGCCCGCCCAGGCGGACCGCGACGGTGGGACCGCTCGCTCGCGGGGGGAGGAACCAACGACTCGACTACGACGTCGCCAGCGCGTCGGCCTTGGAGACGCCTGGAGCGGGTTGGCCGTTCAATAAGGCCAGGGCGGTCTGGATCGGGTCCGCGTCGCGGCCTTCTCCGTCGGCGGGGTCGAACCGTTCGATCTGAAACAGTTCGACTCCCACGAAACGCTCGTCGGTGCGGTGGGCGCGTCCGGAGATGCTATGACCCTCGGCCCACTCGCGCGTCAACGCCGCGTAGGCCCGGCCCAGGTGCGAGCAATACTTGGTGTAGTCGGTCAACAGCACCTGCGAGGCGTGGCAGTGGATGGCCCATTCCTTGGTGCGTTCGGCCTCGCCGTCGTAGGCGAAGTACGCGTTGGGCTGCGAGAGCGGCCCCCAGGGGGTCCAGCCGGTCATCACCAGGCAGTCCGACAGCTTGGCCCCGAGCAGGCCGATGGCCGCCAGGCCCCGGGTCATCCGGTGGGCGACGTGCGCGTCGGTCTCGGGAGGCACGATCAACGCCCCGGGCCTGCGCTGGAGAAACCACTCGACGATCTTGTCGACGTCGGCCGCGGAGGGCTGATAGCCGGGAGAACGGTACGCGTCGAGGTCCCAGCAGACGGCCTCCGCACCCAGCACGTTGCACTCCAGGCGGAACTCGCTCTCGCGAACCGACACCTTTTTCTTGTCGTTGAGCCAGGGGGCCGCCACGTTTCGCTCGCCGGCGAAGACCAGCACCTCGACCACCGGCAGGCCCCGGCGCACGGCGTATTCGTGCAGCAGACAGGCGGCGGTGATCGCGCCGTCGTCGGCGTGAGGACAGAGCATGACCAGGGGCCGATCGGTCGAGAGCACCGACTTGAGTGGATCACGCACGTCGATCAACTGACCGTGGCTACCGCGATGACCGACCGCGTGCAAAATGCGGTCGAAGCCAGCTTGCCAGTGCGTGCCTTTGGTGAGCGGGGTGACGTCCATAAGATGAAACACCAATGCGACTTGACGGACGCCACTCCATCGGTCGGGCCAGCCCGTGACGGGTCGGGTATACGCCAATCGTCAGATTGACCCACGCGATGGACCACGGGCGCGCGAAAATCGGCCCCGACGACCCTCGCGCCTGGTGGCCAAAGAGCCGTGAACCCACGGCGGGAGGCGATCAGGCCAGGTTTCCGAGCGCGTTTTCGGTCTCAAATCGTTCACTTCCCTGTTCATTGTGCGGTCCACCCGACCCCCCGTCAACCACGCGCCCGGCGGATTCGCGGCCCCGCGATCGGACGACGCGATCAACAGGGTACCGCATCGGGATGGATGGCGGGACTTCGCTCAAAATGGCGAAAAGAGCGGGCCAAATCCCGCAGCCATCACGATAAATAAGGAAGAGGCGCGACCGACGAATTCCCGAGGGCTCAGAGCCCCGAATCGCCGAAGAGTCGCGCCCGAAAACCCGCCCATTCGGTTACCTTGCGCGTGTCCTCGGTGTGTTCGCCGATGTAGCGGGTGAACATGCGCTCGAGATCGTCGAACCGCTCCGAGAGCACTCGAAGGGAGGCGACCGCCAGGGCTTCCGCCACTCGGGGGTGCTCCTCACGGAGTATTTGGTGGGCCT
>JBFWRA010000628.1:0-3972 GCA_050249155.1 Isosphaeraceae bacterium
CATGTGTGAGGGCGTTTTGGCGGGACCTGGCCTTGCCCTCGGGCGTTTTGGGACCAGTGGACTTCAATGCGTTCAGGCGATTGGCCTCGACCCGTCTGGCGCTGGTCACGTGGAGAAACCCCGAAGATCACGGTGGCGGTCGGCCGTCGCGCACCCTCGGCGCGACCGGCGCGACGACGCCTCAACCGAATCATCGGGGGAATCGGAGCGATCGTTCCGCGCCACGGCGACCGGAAGGGAACGGATCGATTTCGAAATTCGCTCGACCCTGGCGTGGAACTGGTTAGGATGATGTGATCGCAAGAATCCCCGCCGCGGTCCCACCGGAGGTCCTCGCCGTGTCGCTGGATCAGGTTCTCCCCGACGGCGCTGGCCGTCCCCTCTGGAGCCGTCGACGCGCGTTGACCCTGGGCGCGTTGGGCCTTGGCGGTTTGACCCTGCCGCGATTGCTCCGCTCCACCGTCGCCGCCGAGCCAGGACGGGTCCGGGCGCGCTCGGCGATCCTGTTGTTCCTCTCAGGGGGCCCGTCCCACCTGGACCTGTGGGACCTGAAACCCAACGCCCCGGAAGCCATTCGAGGACCGTTCCGCGCGATCCCGACGAACGTGCCGGGTATCGCGATCTCCGACCAGTTGCCCCGCATGGCGAAACTCGCGGACAAGTACGCGATCGTCCGGTCGGTCCATCACCCGCAAGCCAACCACCCCGCCGCGGCCTACTGGATGATGGTCGGAAGCGCCATCCAGCGAAATCCCTCCGATTCGGGCAGGATGAGCCGCGAGGACCGTCCCCACCCCGGTTCCGCCCTGGCGAAACTGCTCGGCGCCAGTCGCTCGGTCCCACCGTTCGTGATGGTGCCGGAGGCGATGCAGCCCAACGGTCCCGAGCGTTCCGGCCAGCACGCCGGATTCCTCGGCGCGGCGTACGACCCTTACCGCATCAATAGCGACCCCAACCTTCCGGACTACACTCCCGGCGTTCTCGCCCTGGGTGACGGAGTGACCGCCGACCGGCTCGACCGTCGCAAGGCCCTCCGCGTGGTCACCGAGGGGGGAGCGGCGACCGTCACCGCCGATGAACGGCTCGGTTCCATGGACGCATCCTACGCGAAGGCGTTTGATCTGATCACCTCCCCCGCGGCCCGCGCCGCGTTCGCGATCGACGCGGAGCCGGACTCGACGCGCGACCGCTACGGCCGCCATGTGTTTGGCCAGTCGGTCCTGCTCGCCAGGCGGATGGTCGAAGCGGGTGTGAGGCTTGTTCATGTGAACTGGGTTCGTCACGACGGCGGCAAGGGGGGAATGGGCTACGACACCCACCGAAACCACGTGAACTGGTCCAGGGAGGAGTTGCTTCCTCCGACCGACGCGGCGTTCTCCTCCTTGATCGAAGACCTGCACGACCGCGGATTGCTCGAGGAAACGCTCGTGGTGATGATGGGCGAGTTCGGCCGAACTCCCCGGTTCAACAAGGACGGCGGGCGGGATCACTGGCCCCACTGCTTCAGCGTGGTGCTGGCCGGCGGGGGCGTGCGCGGCGGTCGGGTCCACGGCGTTTCCGACCGGATCGGCGCGTATCCGGCGAGCGATCCCGTGACGCCGGGCGACCTGATCGCCACCCTCTACCACCTCATGGGAGTGGACCCGGGCACCCTGATTCACGACTTGCAGGATCGACCGTTCACCCTGGTGGAGGGTCAGCCGCTCGCCACCCTGCTTTGAACGGCGGGACGCGTGGGTTAAGATACGGCCTCGTCCCAGGGAAACCCGCGTCCAAGAGAGAGGCCCGCGCCGTGGATCACGCGTCGACACGTCGAGATTGGTTGATTTCCGGGTCGACGGCCGCGGCGGCCGCCGTTCTGGGCCTGGCCTCGACCTCCACCGGGGCGGAGCGTTCGGCCCGCGAGCCCGAGCCAGACGCCAGGGCGGAGGGTGACGAACCGTTCGGATACTGCCTGAACACCAGCACCATCCGGGGGCACAATCTGCCTATCCAGAAGTCCGCCGGCCTGATCGCCAGGGCGGGTTACACCGGGATCGAACCGTGGATCCGCGAGCTGGACGCGCACGTCGAGAGCGGCGGCTCGCTCGACGATCTCGGCAAGACGTTCAAGGACCTTGGGTTGAGCGTCGAGAGCGCCATCGGTTTCTTTGAATGGGTCGTCGACGACGACGCCCGGAGGCGCAAGGCGCTGGACGAGGCCAGGCGATCGATGGAACTGGTCCGCGCGATCGGTGGAACGCGAATCGCCGCGCCTCCGGTGGGAGCCACCGACCGTGGCGACGTCGACCTGAACCGGGCGGGGGAACGATACCGGGCGTTGCTGGAACTCGGCGAGGAGGTCGGCGTGGTTCCCCAGGTCGAGGTCTGGGGCTTCTCGAAAACCCTCGGCACGCTGGCCGAGGCCGCGTACGTGGCGATCGCCGCGGGACACGCCAACGCCTGCATCCTTCCCGACGTCTACCACCTGCACAAGGGAGGATCCGGATTCCGGGGCGTGCGCCAGCTTGGCAAAGAATCGATTCACGTCTTCCACGTGAACGATTTTCCGGCCCAGCCTCCCCGGGCCGCGATCACCGACGCGGACCGGGTTTATCCAGGCGACGGAGTCGGACCGCTGGCTCAGCTGTTCCAGGACCTCGACGCCAACGGATTCCGGGGGATGCTGTCGCTCGAACTCTTCAACAGGTCCTATTATCAACAGCCGGCGGAAGTCGTGCTGGAGACCGGGCTGAGGAAGCTTCGGGCCGCGGTCAAGGCGGCGTTCGCCCAGGCGAAAGCGGGTTGATCCGCCGCCGGTCCCACGACGTCAATCCACGATCGGGTCGTCCTGCCCGCGCCGCACGTTCACACCATCTTTGATATAAATAATCGCTTCCGCGATATTGGTGGCGTGGTCGGCGGCGCGTTCGAGGTTTCGGGCGGTGTTGATGAGGCGGAGCCAGGTGTTGAGCCGCTCCGGGGTGGCGCGGATCGCCATCTTGAGTTGCTCCAGGATCGCCATTCGGTGCTTGTCGACCGCGCGATCGGCCTCGATGACCCGCCTGGCCAGGGTCACGTCGGTCGTCCGCAGGGCGAGAAGGCTCTGGCTGACCAGGCCGAGCGCCTCCTCGGCCAGGGACTGAAGGTCGGCGGCGAACGACTTGGCCAGCGGGTCTTTGCCGATCTTCTTGACGCGCTTGGCGATGTTCTCGGCGAGGTCGGCGAGCCCTTCGAGGTCTCGGTTGATCCGGAGTCCGACGACGACCTGTCGAAGGTCGCTGGCGACCAGGTCGTAAAGGGCGAGCACCCGCAGGCACTGGCGCTCGATCCGGACCTCCCAGCGATCGATCTCCTCCTCCTCGGCGCGGACCTCGGCGTAGAGTTCGGGGCGGCCTTCGCAAAGGGCCTCGATGGCCGTTCGGAGCGCGGCCTCGACGTAGTCGGCCAGTCCGATCACCTCGCGCCAAAGCGCGTCCTGCTCGCGTTGAACGTGGCCGCGCGTCTCGCCGGCGTCACGACCCCCCGTGGACTTGTCCCTCGGGCTCCCGCCCCCGGTTCTCGATTCCATGTTCCGACTCCCCGCCCTGATCGACACTGGTTCGATCATCCTCGCCGTGGGTTCGCGCGACAAGCCTGATTCCTCCAAAACCGCGCGGTCGCCCGCCCGCCGCGCGCCGCCTCTGGAACAGGCCGGGAAGTTCGTCCCGATTTCTCGATGGATCCGTGTGCCACGTGGTTCGTCACTCCGAACTCGAGGGGTTGAGTGGTGGCCACCGGCACGGGTTCGGAGGACCGAACCACGCGGCACCCTCGGCTCGCTCCGCGAATCGGGACGTGATTCCCGGCTCGTGCCTCAGCGCGTGGGGCCGCCGAGGCGGAGGAACTCGAAGATCGACGAATGGTCGTCCGTCCAGACCCGCGCGCCGGGACGGGGAGCGGGGGTTCGCCAACCCTCGGCGTCGGCCAGGGAACCGAGCCCCGGCGCGGCGG
>JBFWRA010000629.1:0-3971 GCA_050249155.1 Isosphaeraceae bacterium
GGGAAGCCCTCCGTTATTGTGATCGCCAGGACGGGGCGAGGAACGCGAGGGCTCGGAAGCCGATTCCCGACCTGATCCGCTTCCCTCGGCTCACGCCGCCCACCGGCCGCCGACCCTTTTCACAACCTTCCTGTTCGCGAAAGGCTCGCCATGATCCGTGTTGGGATCGTCGGTCTAGGTTTCATGGGACGAATGCATTACCGGTGCTGGAAGGGGGTCCAGGACGCGGAGGTGGTCGCCGTCTGCGAGGCGAACCCGAAGGTCCTCGCCGCGGCCGACCAGGCCCAGGCCGGCAACATCGCCGGCGCGGCCGACCGCCTGGACCTTTCCCAGGTCGCGATCCATCACGACCTCGACGCCCTTCTCGCGTCGAAGACCGTGGACGCCCTCTCGATCACGCTGCCCACGTTCCTCCACGCCGAGACCACGGTGAAGGCCCTCGAATCGGGCGTCCACGTCCTCTGCGAGAAACCGATGGCCCTCTCGCTCGAGGAGTGTGACCGGATGGTCGCGGCCGCCACCGCCAGCGGCAAGACCCTTCAGGTTGGACACTGCATCCGGTTCTGGCCAGAGTACGTCGTCGCCAGGGAAATCGTCCAGTCCGGCCGTTACGGCAAGGTGGTCGGAGCGTCGTTCCGCAGGTTCAGCGCCGAGCCGAGTTGGAGCCCCGACCGCTGGTTCGCCGACGAGGCGCGCAGCGGCGGCCAGCCCCTCGACCTCCACATCCACGACACGGACTATATTCACTACCTGTTTGGCCTTCCCGTCGCGGTCACCAGCGTGGCCGACACGCCCCAGACCTATATTTCCACGCAATACCACTACGCCGAGCGCGCGGCCGTGGTGGCGGAGAGCACCTGGCGAATGGCCCCGTCGTTCGGGTTCGAGATGAGCTTCGTGATCGTCCTGGAATCGGCGAGCATCCACTACGACTGCACCCGAAGCCCCGCCTTCCGGGTCTGCCCCGCCGGGGAGGACGCCTTCACGCCCGAGGTCCCCCCCGGTGACGGCTACGAGCGCGAGATCCGACACTTCGCCCGAAGTCTCACCGACAAGACGATCGACCCGGTGGTCACCCCGGAACAGTCCAGGGAGACCGTCCGCCTGGTCCTCGCGGAGAAGAAGTCGGCCCGTGAGGGAGTCCGCGTCGCGCTCTGAGGAGCCGCGCCGAACATCACCTGACCGATCCTCGGCGGAGGGTGGCTGGGGTCTCGTCCGCGCGACCCCGGTTTGAGGCTTCCCCACCCGGGTCTCGCGGACGAGAAACCAGCCACCCGGTCACTTGATCAAAAGTGATTGGATCAAGTGAATCCGTCGCGCTCTGAGCGACCCGGGAATCGCTCCGGGCCGCCCCCCGTCGAACGGGCGGGCGGCCCATTCAACTCAGCTCGCGGGCTTGCCCGCCCACTTGATGAAGTAGAAAACCAGCGGCGTGTCGCCGGTGTTCACGATCCCGTGCGAGGCGTTCGGGGTCGTGTACATCACCGAGCCGGGGCCGACCTTGGTCGTCTTACCATCGCAGAAGATCTCGCCGTGGCCCGACTCGATCACCATCACCTCCTCCTCGACGTGAACGTGAGGCGGGTGTGGCGTCTGGCCAGCGTTCAGAACGAACCGGCCAGTCACGAACTTCGCGCTGGCCGGCGTGTCGCCCTGAACGTACAGGCCGATCTTTCCAACGGATCTGCCGTCCGCCTGGAAGTCGGTCAACGAAACGTCGTTCAGGTTCACGGTCGTCGAGCGAACGGGCTCGGCGCGTTCCCTGGCGAAGGCGAGTTCCCGGAAGCCCCAGCCCAGGCCCAGGGCCAGCGCCAGAAACGTCGTGAAGCGAATGCGAGGGCGTTGTGTTCGGGTCATGGCGGTCCAATCCTCGGGTGTTCCCGCGCTCCGACGCGACGGGATCGCCCGATCCTAACCCATCTCCGATGGCCGGGCGAGTCGGTCGTCGGTCACTGGAGAACGACTGAGCGCGGAGGCCGCGACCCTCGACAAGCCTCGTGAGCGCGAGGCCTCGGCTCAATCTTCCGGAGAGGGCAGGACCAGTCCTGGGCAGCCTCGGCGTTGGATCGTCGCGTCGCGCCAGGCTTCGAAGATCGCCCGGTGGCCGGCGGGGCTGGGGTGGCGGTCCCAGAGGGCCACACGGAAGGTTTCGACGGACATGCCGCGGAAGGCGTCGGACAGGTCGATCAGGTCGAGGCCGTTCTTCTCGCAGAGGGCGTGGGTCAGCCGGATGAGTTCCGGGTTTTTCGTCACCTTGTCGGCCCTGGGGATCAGCAGGACGCTCAACGGAACGCCCAGGCGTTTCGACTCGACGGCCCAACCGGCGTAGGCGCCTCCGAGCAATTCCCGGTAGACGCTTCGCACCTTGCCCCGGAAGACCTCGGGCGGGTCGGCCGCCGTCGCGCCGGCCAGCGCGAGGGCCTGGCGGACGTATTCGAGCGGGATCGGTACGTTTCGTGAGACGATCGTTTCCAGATGCGACGCTTCCAGCGAGAGGTCCAGAACCGTGGCGTCGGAGACGATCCAGTCGGGCTGGAACGCCTCGACGTCGTGGCGGAGCCGCCAGAGGCCCTGGGAGGGAGAGTCTCCGGAGACCGACATGTTCACGACCTCGGCGCGTCGTCCCGAGCCTTCGAGGCGCTGGTTCAGCCAGGTCTCGAAGAGCCGGACGTAAACGTCGTCGTCGCCGACCCCGTGGCCCATCGTGTTGGACGACCCGAGCACCACGACGCGGTAGGTGCCGGGTGGCTTGGAGAGGGTCACCTCGGGGCTGCGATGGCCGTGGCTGTTGGTCCGGAAGGGCTGGCCGTTCCAGGACGTGTCCAGACTCGGCTTGAGCCGCCATCGGAAGTAGCCTGGCTGTTCGTCGACGATGCCGGAATCCGCGAACGGGATCCAGCCAGGAGGCGGGTGCTCGACGTCGGACTCGGGGCGGACGTCGGGGGTGGCGAGTCGCGCCCGGGTCTCCGAGCCGATCAGGGTTTCGTAGTAGCCTCGGGTTTGCGCCTGGCCAAGTTCCCGGTCGATCGCCCCTCGACCGCTGAGCCCCATCATCAGGTTGGAGTCCGGCCAGGCCAGATGGACGACGAGCAAGACCAGCAAAAGCGCCGGGGAGGTTCGAGCCGTCCCGCCGAGGCGTCGGGCCAGGTGTCTCGCCGAGGGCATGGCGGCGCTCCCCTGTTCCTTTGGAAATCGTCGGGGCGCGGCCGATCCCTCGAGCCCGCCCTTGGGCGGACCGCCTTGTATGCCGAGTGGGAAATTCTGTCAACGCCAACGCCCAGGCCGAGCCCCTCGCGAGAGTCGCGGATCGGCCTTAACATGAGGCTTTCGCACGCCTGTTTCGCGACGCCACGACCGCGCACCCTCGTCGAGCCGCCCCGATGACCACGCTCCAATCAAACCCCACGACGCCCGAGCCTCCTCTCGAAACGACCGAGGCTTACCTGGAACTGCGGGCGCAGATCGGTCGGAAGAGTCCCGAGCTACCCCCTGATCTGCTCGTCAGACATGTGCTGGACCTCGTCCCCGCCTCCGAGTGGCCAACGCGGGTCGCGGCGCTCGACGCGATCCTCCGACGACAGGAATCGGCCCGTCGGGAGAGGCTTCGGGTCGTCGACAAGCCCGAGGGGGGGCGGATGCTCGGCCTGTATACCACGAAGCGACGAGGAGCGTCCGTCAGACCGTACAGAACCGTGATCCGCGGGATCGATCCGATGGACACGCGCTGCGATTGTCCCGACTTCGTCAAGAACGGGTTGGGGGTCTGCAAACACGCGCTGGCGGTCCTCGCGGTGATCCACGCCAAGCCGAGGCGGATTCAACTGGCGACCAGGGAACAGGAGGCCGCGCGCGTCGAACCCCCGGCCGGGCTGTCCTGGGATCCGATCCGGCCGCTGACTGGCTTCGGCGACTGGCTCGACCGCGTCTCCTGGCGAGGGTCGACCGAGTTGAGAGGAGCTCGGGCCGCCGCG
>JBFWRA010000630.1:0-3969 GCA_050249155.1 Isosphaeraceae bacterium
GATGGTCGTGATCGTGACGACCGAGCCCACGCCGGGTCGGTCGACGTCGACCGACTGCCGGACGGAGAGGCCCGCGCTGGTAGAAACGATCAAGACCCTGGTGGCGGTGGTCGAGGAATCATCCGGGTCCATCGCGGTCACCGAGGCGTTGAGCGGTGCGCTGAGTGAATGGGGAACCCTGGCCAGAAGGGTTTGACCTGGGAGGGAACCAGTAACGACGGTCGCCGCTCCCCCTTCACCGGCCCTGGGATCGTGGCCGCCTCGGTCACCGATTCGCCAGGCCCACGATTCAGTTTAGGACGTCGCTCACGTCGTCGGTGGCGCGGAGTCGACGATCCGGTCCACGGCGCGCGGGGAGGGCGGGGATTCGCAATCCTCCCGCGGTTCGCGTTCGGGGTCTTGCAACCCGCGGCGTTCCGGGCCATCCTAACGGAAGTCGCGGGGACCAGACCCGGTTCGGTCGTCTTTTCGGAGCCCAGCCCATGAAGCCCAACTTGAATCAAAAGGATCTGGACACGAAGCCCGAGACCGGCCTGACCCGGCGCCGGTTCGGCGGCCGAGTCGCCGCCGCGGCGATCGGAGCGTACGCCGCGCCGGCGTTCCTTCGGGCCAGGAACCTCAACGAGAAACTCAACGTCGCGATGATCGGCGTCGGAGGTCGGGGCGCGGCGAACCTGGGCGGCGTTTCGTCCGAGAATATCGTCGTCCTTTGCGACGTTTATGAGCCCGCGGTCGAACGGGCCGCGAGACGACACCCCAACGCCAGGCGCGTGGTGGACTTCCGCCAGGTGTACGACCAGGCCAACGCCTTCGACGCGGTGGTCGTGAGCACCACCGAGCACACCCACGCCTTCGCCACTCTGCCAGCCCTCCAACTGGGCAAGCACGTCTACTGCGAAAAACCGCTGACGCACAGCGTCTCCGAGGCGAGGATCATTCGCGAAGCGGCCGACAAGGCGAAGGTCGCCACCCAGATGGGGACCCAGATTCACGCCTCGAACAACTACCGACGTGTCGTGGAATTGATCCAGACCGGCGCGATCGGGCCAGTCAGCGAGGCGCACGTCTGGGTCGGGAGGGCCTGGGGCAGGCAGTCGCCCGAGGACGCCAAGAAGTATCGCGATATCGTCAGCGTCACCGAGCGGCCGACCGAGGCGTCACCCATCCCGCCAGGGCTGGACTGGGACCTCTGGATCGGCCCCGCTCCCGAGCGGCCGTTTCACGAGGTCTACTTCCCCGGGCCGAAATGGTACCGCTGGTGGGATTTCGGCAATGGCACGATGAGCGACCTGGGAAGCCACTGGATCGACCTGCCGTTCTGGGCCCTGAAGCTCGACGCGCCCCGGACCATCGAGGCCTTCGGGCCGCCCCCGCACCCGGAAATCGCGCCGGCCTCGATGCACGTGGACTACGAGTACGGTCCCCGAGGCGACGCGCCGCCGGTCAAGGTTTGCTGGTATCAAGGAGTGGACAAGCCCCCCGCCTGGTCCAGCGGCGAGATCCCCAGGTGGGATAGCGGCGTTCTGTTCGTCGGGTCCAAGGGGATGCTCCTGGCCGACTACGGCAAGCACGTTCTCCTGCCCGAGAAGGAATTCGCCGACTTCAAGCGGCCCGAGCCGTTCCTGCCGGAGTCGCGGGGCCACTACGCCGAATGGATTCACGCGTGCAAGTCGGGCGATCCGACGACCTGCCACTTCGGGTACGCCGGTCCGTTGACCGAGGCGAACCACCTGGGCAACGTCGCCTATCGGGTCGGAAAGAAACTCGAATGGGACGCCCAGGCGATGCGGGCGGTGAACGCCCCCGAGGCCGAGCCGTTCCTTCGTCGAGAGTACCGCGAGGGGTGGTCCCTGGGCTAAGGACCCTGGGGCGATTGGCGGGCGGTCGCTCAACGTTCGGTGACCGCCACCCCCTCGGCCACCTTGTCGCTGGGGTGGAGGACCAGCCGGTCCCCCTCTTTCAGCCCGTCCAGGATCTCGGTCTCCAGGCCGTTGCCGTGCCCGACCTTCACTGGGGAGGCGTGGACGCGGCCTTCCTCGATCCGGAAGACGGTCCATTCCCCGTCGCGACGAAAAAGCGCCCCGGAGGGCACCTTCAACAGCCCGCGCCCCTCCCAGGTCACGATCCTCGCCTCGACGCGGTAGCCGTCGCCGAGGGACGGACGCGCCTCGGGAGGGTCGGTCAGGTCGACGATGATATTGACGCGTTGTTCCTCGACGCCCAACGCCGAGATCTTCGTGTAGCCCGAGGGCTCGCGGACCCTGACACGCCCTTCGAGCGTGCCAGGACCTCCCCATCGTTCGAACTGGACGCGCTGGCCTGGCATGATTCTCACGGCGTCGGTCGAGAGGACGTCGACCTCGCATTCCAGGTCGGTCGGGTCGCCGACTTCGAGAAGGCGGGTGCCTGGCGTGACGATCGTCGCGCTCTCCTGAAAGACCCGAAGGACCACGCCGTCGATCGGCGCGGGGACCTCGAACCGGAAGCTCCGCGACTCTTCCGACGAGGCCACCCGGGTGTGGACCAGGGCGGCCTGCGCCTGCTCCAGCTCGAACGCGGCGACCCGGACCGCGAACTCCGCGGCGCGCACCTCGGCGGCGGACGCCTGCTCCCTGGCCTGGGCCGCCTCCAGCGTTTCGGCCGAGACGACATCGCGAATCCGGAGTTTCCGCTCACGCTCGAGGTCTTGCAACGCCTTGTCATGCAGCGAGGTGACTCGCTCGGTCTCCGATTGCGCCCGCTTCAGCGCGGCCGCCGCGGCGTCCACCCTGGCCAGGGCCTGCGACCGCTGCCTGACGTCCAGCAAGGCGGGGTCCGACGGCTCGATGAGGGCCAGAAGCGTCTTTCCGGCCATGACCCGCTCACCAGGCTTCAGCCCGATCCGGACCAGTCGGCCTCCCAGCGGGGACGAGACCACGTAACGCTCCCTCACCCGGGTCTTGCCCTCATGGTCGACCGTCACGCGAAGGTCGCCACGCGAGACCCTGGCCACGTCGACCTCCACCGGCACCGGCATGAACGACCAGGCGAGCAGGCCGATCGCGACCACCGCCAGAGCCGACAGCCCGAGGTTTTGCTTCGAAGGTCGAAAGGCCAACGTCGCTACTCCTTGCTCTTGAGGACCGCGATGAGGTCGAGCCGGTCCAGCCCCCTCCGCACGATCAATCCCGAGGCGACCGCCGCGACCGCCGTCACCGTCGCCGCGAACCCGTAGGTGAACCGACTGATCACCAGCGGAATCCGGAACATCTCCGAATCATACGCGTTCGTGATCAGACCGAAGGCCATCCCGTAGCCCATCGCCAGACCCAGGGGGATCGCCGTCGCCGTGACCAGTCCCAACTCCCCCAGCAGCAGGAACGAGATCTCCGCCCGGGTGAACCCGATCACTCGAAGCGTCGCCAGCTCCCGGCTTCGTTCGGCCAGGGCCACCCTGGCGCAGTTGTAGACGACCCCGGCGGAGATGATACTCGCGAAGATCACGTTGAAAAGTCGCATGCGCAAAAGGTTCTCCGCGACGGTCGACCGAAAGCTCTCCAGGGCTCCCGACTTGATCGTGACGCTCGGGACCCTGGGCGCGTTCTTCAACGCGTCGTAGAGCGCCACGATCTGGTCCGAGTCAACCGCCAGGTAGGCCCCCGAGATCAGGTCGGCCTCTTCCATCAGGGTGTTCGCCGTCTGGATCGAGAGATAAGCGGAAACCCCCGAAAAATCCTCGATCAGGCCCGAGACGGGCAACGATCGGGTCGGCCGCTTGCCCGAAAGCACGTCGACGGTCACGAAATCCCCCAGGCCGACCTGGAGGATCTCCGCGAGCTTGGCCGAGAGCACGATCCCCCCCTCCGGCAGCGGGACCTCGTTGCGCTTGATATCGACCAGCCGAAAGAGCCGGGCGTCGGGTTGAATCGCGAGGATTCCGACCCTCCTGGAAAAATGGCCAGAGCGGATCCGGGAGGGGAGCCCTCGGAA